>DATNGY010000160.1:0-7064 GCA_035605735.1 Solirubrobacteraceae bacterium | reverse complement strand
CCGCCCCCGCCCCGGCGGCGCCGGCCCCCAAGCCCGCGAAGAAGGCCAAGGCCAAGGCCAAGGGCAAGCCGACGCCCTCGGCGCCGTCCGCGGTCACGGCCGCGCCGGCGACCCTCAACGACCGCGGCAAGGCGCTCATCGACAGCGGTCGCCCGGCCGAGGCGATCGCCCCGCTCGCCGGGGCGGTCCAGGGCTACCGGGCGAGCGGGCAGACGACGGGCCTCCCCTACGCCTACGCGCTCTACAACCTCGGCAACGCGCTGCGCCTCGCGGGCCGCCCGGCCGAGGCGATTCCGTATCTCGAGGAGCGCCTGCGGGTCAGCTCGAACCAGCGGCCCGTCGTCGAGCGCGAGCTCGCGATCGCGCGCCGGCAGGCGGACGGGAACTGACGATCGAACCGCGGCGCGGCGGCGGGAGCGTCTAGCCGCCGGCCGGCGTCCGCCTGGGCGCGCGCTCGGGCGCGTGCGCGGGCCGGCGCGCGGGGCGGTAGCGGTCGCCGAGGCGACCCGGCTCGCGTAGACGGACGGCGCTCTGCGCGGCGTCGGGGAGCGGGAGGCCGCCGCCCCCAGGGCCCGGGCGAGGCTCGGGCGGACGGTCGTCGTCGTCCCCCGGCCACCACCCGCGCCAGTCGGGGCGGTTCTCCTCGCCGAGCAGGAGCGCCCAGACGAGCGCGGCCATCCCGACGATGTGCACGAGGACGGTCAGCCCGAGCGCCAGGACCTCCTTGGTCACGCACCAAGCCTACCCCGACGCGTTGCCGGTGGCGACCGGACTTCGCGCCAAACGCGCAAGCGCTACCCGAGCTGCTCGCGCAGGCGCGCGAGCGCGAGCACGGCCTCGGCCGCGTGGCGTCCGGAGTCGCGCTTGTCGCCGCCGGCGCGCGCGAGCGCCTGGTCCATCGTGTCCACCGTGAGCACGCCGAACGAGCACGGGACGCCGGTGCGCAGCTGCACGTCCTGGATACCGCGGGCGGCCTCGCGGCAGACGTACTCGTAGTGGTCGGTCTCGCCGCGGATCACGGCGCCGACGCAGACCACGCCGGCGTAGCGGCCGGTGCGTGCCGCGAGCTCGGCCGCGAGCGGCAACTCGAAGGCGCCGGGCACGGCGAAGACGTCGGTGGCGTCGGCCCCCGCCTCGGCGAGGACGGCTTGGGCGCCCGCGACGAGCCGGTCGGCGAGCTCCTCGTAGAAGCGCGCGGCGACGATCGCGAAGCGGCTCACGCCCCGGGCCGCTCGTCGCCCGACCCGGCGCCGACGTCCTCGTCGGCGCCGTGTGCCCGGCGCTCCCGCTCGGAGTGCAGCATCTCCTCGTCGAGGTTGAGGCCCTGGTGGTGGAGCGTATGCCCCAGCCGCTCGGCCTTCGCCCGCAGGTAGGCCTCGTTGTGCGGGTTGGGGATCTGGGCGATCGGCACTTGCTCGGTGACGCTCAGCCCGTAGCCCTCCAGCCCGCGGATCTTCTTCGGGTTGTTGGTGAGGATGCGGATCGACGTCAGGCCGAGGTCGACGAGGATCTGCGCCCCGATGCCGTAGTCGCGCAGGTCCGCCGGCAGCCCGAGCCGGAGGTTGGCGTCGACGGTGTCCAGTCCCTCCTCCTGGAGCTTGTAGGCCCGCAGCTTGTTGAGCAGGCCGATCCCGCGGCCCTCCTGGGCGAGGTAGAGGAGCACGCCACGCCCCGCGCGCTCGATCTGCGCCAGCGCGAACTCGAGCTGCTCGCCACAGTCGCACCGCAGCGAATGGAAGACGTCGCCGGTCAGGCACTCCGAGTGGACGCGGACGAGCACGTCCTCCTTGCCCGAAACCTCGCCCTTGACGAGCGCGACGTGGTGCTTGTCGTCGACGAGCGAGCTGTAGCCGACGGCCTCGAACTCGCCGAACGCGGTCGGGAGCCGCGTCGTCACCACGCGCTCGACGAGCTTGTCGTGGCGCCGCCGGTAGGCGATGAGGTCGGCGATCGTGATGAGCCTCAGGCCGTGCTTGAAGCAGTAGGCCTGCAGGTCGCCGACCCGGGCCATCGAGCCGTCCTCGTTCATGATCTCGCAGATCACGCCGGCGGGCGTGAGGCCCGCCAGGCGGGCGAGGTCGACCGAGGCCTCGGTGTGCCCGGTCCGCTCGAGCACGCCGCCGGGCTTGGCCTTGAGCGGGTTGACGTGGCCGCCCTTGACGATGTCGTCGGCGCCCTTGGCCGGGTCGACGGCGACCCGGATCGTGTGGGCGCGGTCGGCCGCGCTGATCCCCGTCGTGACGCCCTCGCGCGCCTCGATCGTCACCGTGAAGGGCGTCTGGTGGGGCGTCTCGTTCTTGGCGGTCATGAGCTCGAGGCCCAGCGCGTCGCAGCGCTCGGGCGTCAGCGCCAGGCAGATCCAGCCGCGGGCGTGGGTGGCCATGAAGTTGATGACGTCGGCAGTGACGTGCTCGGCTGCGATCACGAGGTCGCCCTCGTTCTCGCGGTCCTCGTCGTCGACGACGACGACCATCCGTCCGCTCGCGATGTCCTCGAGCGCCTCCTCGACGGTGGCGAAGCGCGTGGCCTGGGTGCTGCTCACGTCCGCGCCTCCGCCGGAGCGGCGAGCTTCTCGACGTACTTGGCCACGATGTCCACCTCGAGGTTGACCGGCGTGCCGCGGACGGCCGCGCCGAGGTTCGTACGCTGGAGCGTCTCGGGGATGAGCGAGACGTCGAAGCCGTCGTCGTCGACCCTGACCACGGTGAGCGATACGCCGTCGACGGCGATCGAGCCCTTCTCGACCACGTAGCGCAGGACGGCGGGCGCGGCCTCGACCGTCACCACGCGCGCAAAGCCGTCGGCGCGCACGCCGGCGACGACGCCGAGCCCGTCGACGTGGCCCTGGACGATGTGGCCGCCGAGGCGGTCGTGGGCGCGGACCGGGAGCTCGAGGTTGACCGCGGTGCCGTCCCGCGCCTCCCCGAGCGACGAGCGCCGCAGCGTCTCGTGCATGACGTCGGCCCCGAAGCTGTCGCGGGCGACCGCGACGGCGGTCAGGCAGACGCCGTTGACCGCCACCGAGTCGCCCTCGCCGAGCTCGCGCGCCAGCCGCGAGGCGATGCCCAAGCGCACGCCGTCGGCCGTCGTGCGCACCTCCGCGACCGTCCCGAGATCGGCGACGAGCCCGGTGAACAGCGCTACCACTCCCTCAGGCGGGCCGAGATCAGGGCGTCGTCGCCGTCGGACCGCGCGCACTCGAGCGTGAGCGCCCGCAGGGCGTCGGCGACGCGCTCGACACCCTCGCCCTCCAGGGGGTCGCGGGCCGAGCGCCCGCCGAGCAGCAGCGGCGCGATGAAGAGGCGCAGCTCGTCGATCTCGCCGGCGTCGAGGAATGCGCCGGCGAGGTGCGGGCCGCCCTCGAGCAGCAGGCTCGTCACCGGCGGGTCGAGTGCGCCGAGCTGGTCGAGCGCCGAGCGCACGCGCGCGGGCTCGTGCTCGCCGGTGGCGACCACGACGTGCGCGCCGTGGCGCTCGAGCGCGTCGGTGGCCCCGCGCGGCGCGGCGCGCGAGACGACGACCACGAGCGGCACCTCGGCCGCGGTCGCGACGAGCTTGGAGGCCAGGGGCAGGCGCCCGAGGGCGTCGAAGACGACGTGGCGCGGCTGGCGGTGGACCCCGCTGACGCGGGCAGTCAGCCGCGGGTCGTCCGCGAGCGCGGTGCCGATGCCGACGGCGACGGCGTCGACCGCGGCGCGCCAGCGATGTGCGGTCGCGCGGCTGGACTCGCTCGAGATCCACTTCGAGTCGCCCGTGCGCGTCGCGACCTTGCCGTCGAGGCTCATCGCCGACTTGAAGAGCACCCACGGGCGGCCGGTGCGCGCGTGCTTGCGGAAAGCCTGGTTCTGCAGGCGCGCGCGGGCCGCGAGCTCGCCGCCGGCCACGTCTACGACCACGCCCTCGTCGCGCAGGATCCCGAGACCGCGACCGGCGGCCTTCTCGCTCGGGTCGTCGCCGGCGACGACGACGCGGGCGATGCCCGCGTCGAGGATCGCCCCGGTGCAGGGCGGCTGCTTGCCGTGGTGGCAGCAGGGCTCGAGCGAGACGTAGAGGGTGGCACCGCGGACGTCCGCCCCGCCGGCGGCGGTCAGCGCGGCGACCTCGGCGTGGGGGCCGCCGAACTCGGCGTGCCAGCCCTCGCCGAGGACCTGGTCGTCCTTGACGACGACCGCGCCCACGAGGGGGTTCGGGCTCACGCGACCGAGGCCGCGATCGGCGAGCTCGATCGCTCGCGTGAGGTGGGCGTGGTCGGTCTCGGTGCGCTGCAAGTCCCCACGGATACTAGGGGGCCGGTTCGCACCCTCGACCGCGCAGGTGGAAGATGCGCACGTCGGGGCCGGGACGCCGGTACGCCGGCGGATACGGGTCGAAGCTCCAGTCGAAGTTGAAGGCCACGGGGCCCGCGCCGACCCGGTAGGGTGAGAAGCGGCGCTCGACCGTCGCGTCGCGCTCCAGGCGCCGGTAGTAGGCGTTGGCGAGCGGCACGGCGGCCGGATCGGCCTCCGCGCGCCCGCGCTGCGTCGACCCGCTCACGACCCAGCAGAAGCCCGCGCGCCGGTAGCGGTCGAGCAGCCCCGGGAAGAGCGTCCGCTCGTAGTCCTCGATGTTGACCACGCGTCCGTCGCGCACGTCGCGCAGTGAGCGCCACTTGCGAAAGCGCGCGCCGTTGGCGGTGGCCAGGGCGTGCCCGACGTCGCTCGCCCAGGCGTCGGGGTTGATCGGCTCGACGACGACGCGGGTGCCGGCGGGCACGTGGGCGGCGAGCCACGCGCGCGCGAGGTTGCGCGTGTCCGGGCGCGAGAGGACGCGGTCGCCGTGGACGCTCGCCAGCAGCCCCTGGCCGAGCAGGAGCGCGGCGAGCACGGGGCCGGCCCAGCGCGGCAGCCGCTCGGCGAGCGCGACCGCCGCCACCGCCGCGAGCACGCAGGCGACCGGATACACGGGCAGCAGCCAGCGCCCGTAGAAGCGGCCCTGCAGCCCCATCACGAGCACGAAGAGCACGACCGCGGGGCCGAGCATCGCGAGCAGCCGGCGGTCGCGCAGCCACAGCAGCGGCAGCGCGGCGAGCGCGGCCGCGAGCGGCAGCCATCCGAGCCCCCACGTGAGCGTCCACAGGTAGTACAGGTGCCCCGAGGGCTGCGTGAGCCCGAGCTTGCCCGCTGCGTCACCGGTCGCCGAGAGCTGGTGCGCGAGGCCGCCGTGCAGCTCGCGTGGGGCGAGCACGGCGTAGGGATCGGCGGCGACGAAGGCCGCGAGCGCGGCGAGCCCGGCGACGAGCAGGCCCCGCCCGACGTCCGCCCGCGGGCGCGGGGCGACGAGCGCGGCGCCGACGAGCGGCAGCAGGGCGACGAGCGCCGTGTACTTCGTCGCGCAGGCGAGCCCGAGCCCGGCGCCCGCGAGCGCGAAGTCGCGTCCACGGCCGTCGCGCGCGACGCGCGCCGCGCCCCACAGCGAGAGCGCGACCGGCGCGAGCGCGGCGCCGTCGTTCAGCGCGAGGTGGCCGTAGAAGACGGGCAGGAACGCGACCGCGAGCAGCGCCGCCGCCAGCAGGCCGACCCCGCGGCCGGCGAGCCGCGCGCCGGCGAGGTACAGCAGGCCGACCGCGGCGGTCCCGAGCAGCGCCGACGTCGCGCGCGCGACGACGAGCACCGCGGCCGGGTCCGTCGCGTAGGCGTGGTCGACCCCGTCGCGTCCCCCGAACCAGACCGCGAAGACGGCGTGCAGCAGGTACGTGAAGGCCGGCGGGTTGACGAAGTAGTGGGTGTTCCAGCCGTGCCCGAAGAGCCCGATCGCGTTCGGTACGAAGTGCGCGTTCTCGTCGGTGTTGTAGACGTAGGGCAGGCCGTGCCTGAGGCCCCACAGGCGCAGCCCGAGCGCGAGGCCGAGGACCGCCACCAGGGCGACTTGCCACGCAGCCGGCCGCGCCCTCCGGGGCCGTGCCGCGCGGGGCATGTGGGACACTGGCGCGACCGCCGGCATGAAGCTCATCATCCAGATTCCGTGCCTCGACGAGGAGGCGACCCTCCCCGCGACGCTCGCCGACCTCCCGCGCGAGCTCGCGGGCTTCGACACGGTCGAGTGGCTCGTCATCGACGACGGCTCCACCGACCGCACGGTCGAGGTCGCGCGCGCTCACGGCGTCGACCACATCGTTCGCCTCACGAACAACAAGGGGCTCGCGGCCGGCTTCCAGGCGGGCCTCGACGCCGCGCTGAAGCTCGGCGCCGACGTGATCGTCAACACCGACGCCGACAACCAGTACTCCGCCGCCGACATCCCGAAGCTCGTGGCGCCGATCCTCGCCGGGACCGCGGACATGGTCGTGGGCGATCGGCGCACCGACGAGGTCGAGCACTTCTCGCCCGGCAAGAAGCGCCTGCAGCGGCTCGGCTCGTGGGTCGTGCGCCAGGCGTCGGACACGGAGGTGCCCGACACGACCTCGGGCTTTCGCGCCTACAACCGCGAGGCCGCGATCCAGATGGCCGTCGTCTCGAAGTACACGTACACGCTCGAGACGATCATCCAGGCCGGCAAGCTGCTCGTGGCCACCGACCACGTCCCGATCCGGACGAACCCGCAGACGCGCGAGTCGCGGCTCTTCCCGTCGGTCCGCTCCTACGTGCGGCGCAACGCGGTCGCGATCGTCCGCATCTACGCGCAGTACGAGCCGCTCAAGGTCTTCATGACGCTCGCCGCGGTCCTCGCCGTGCTCGCGCTGATCCCCTTCGGGCGCTTCGTCGTCGCCTACGTCGGCGGCGACGGCGCCGGTCACGTGCAGTCGCTGATCTTCGGCGCCGTGCTCTTCAACGCCGCCGTCGTGCTCGCGGCGCTGGGCGTGCTCGGCGACCTGCTCTACGGCCAGCGCATCATGGTCCAGCGCATCTTCGAGCGCGTCCGTCGCATCGAGCTGCAGCTCGACGTGCCGCCGTCGCATTACGAGCCCGGCTCGCACCCGACCGGCCAGGAGGCGACGACGGGCGCACGCGCCGGACAGAAGACCGAGGAGCGGGAGGCCCTGAAGCTGTGAGCAGCACCGTCACCGTTGACCGGGAGGGAACGGTCAC
>DATNGY010000159.1:0-3797 GCA_035605735.1 Solirubrobacteraceae bacterium | reverse complement strand
GCAGCCCGCGGCGAGCGCCGGTCCGAGCTTCCACGCGGCCATCAGCAGCGGGAAGTTCCAGGGGATGATCTGCGCGCACACGCCGACCGGCTCGCGGCGCGTGTAGCAGAGGACGTCGGGCTGGCCGACGGGGATGACCTCGCCCTCGATCTTCGTCGGCCAGCCGGCGAAGTACGCGAAGTGCGCGACGACCTGGGGCAGGTCGACGCTGCGGGCGAACTTGAGCGGCTTGCCGTTGTCGAGCGACTCGATCTCGGCCAGCTCGTCGCGATGGCCCTCGAGCAGCTCCGCGAGCGCGTGCAGGCGCCGGCCGCGGTCGGCGGCGGTCAGCGACCGCCACGCCGAGCCCGGCGCGAAGGCCGCGCGCGCGGCGGCGACCGCCGCGTCGACCTCGGCGCGGCCGCCGTGCGGCACGCGCGCGACGACGCGCTCCGTGGCGGGGTCGAAGACGTCGAGCGCGCGACCGTCGGCGGCGACGCCGTGGTCGCGCCCGACGAATGCGCGCGTGTGCTCGGAGAGCTGCTCGGGAAGCGTGTCGGCGGTGGTCATGGCTCCAGGACGATCTTGAGGGCCTCGCGCCGCGCGTAGCGCCGGTAGGCCTCGGGCGCGCGGTCGAGGGGGAGGTGGTGGCTGACGAGCGGGCGAGGGTCGAGGACGCCGTCGTGCAGCAGCGCGAGCACGTGGTCGAGGTGGGCGATGACGTTCGCCTGCCCGGCGCGCAGCTCGAGCGACTTAATCCAGACGAGGCCCATGTGGACCTCGCAGCGCGCGTTGTGGACGCCGACGACCGAGACGAGGCCGGTCGGCGCCGCGAGCCGGATCGCGAGCTCGAGCGCGCGGGCGTCGCCGACGGCCTCGACCGCAACCTGGACGCCGCGGCCCTCCGTCGCCGCCTTGACCGCGGCGCGCGGGTCCTCCTCCGTCGCGTGGACGGGCTGGGCGCCGAACGCGCGGGCGAGCTCGAGGCGGTCGGCGACGGTGTCGACGGCGAGGATCGGCGCGGCGCCGGCGGCGCGGGCGGCCTGGACGGCGCAGAGGCCGACGGGTCCGAGGCCGACGACCGCGACGGCGTCGCCGGCGCGGACGCCGGCGGCGGCGGTCGCGTGGTAGCCCGTGCCCATCACGTCGCCGGCGAAGAGCGCGACCTGCGCCTCCATGCCGTCGGGGACGCGGCGCAGCGTGAGGTTGGCGTGGGGCACCAGCGCGAGGTCGGCCTGCGTGCCCTGCAGGTCGCCGAGCGCGCGGCCGTGGCCGAACGTCCGCGAGCGCTCGCACGCCTGGTAGCGCGCGCGCCGGCACGCGGGGCACGCGCCGCAGGCGACGTGGAAGGTTCCGAGCACGCGGTCGCCGACGGCGACCGAGCGCACGGCTTCGCCCGCCGCAGTGACCGTCCCGACGTACTCATGGCCGAGCGTGAATCCCGGCTCGAGCGGGATCCGCCCGGTGTAGAGGTGCAGGTCGCTGCCGCAGATGCCGCTGGCCTCGACGGCGACGATCGCATCGTCGGGCGCCTGCAGCTCCGGCTCCGGGCGCTCATCGAGGCGTACCTCGCCGGGCCCCTGAAACGTGACGGCGCGCATGGAGACCGGACGCTAGACGACGGGCTCGGTGGGAGGAGCTCGCGAATGCACGACGTACATCCGGAAAGAACGCCCCGTGCGTAGCGTCTAGAGAAGAACATGGCCCACCAGTTCACGTATCCGAAGGTCACGCCGCTGCCGCCTCGCGGGCTCCTCCCGCGCCCGGTGCTCGCGCCGCGGCAGGCCCCCGCCGCCAAGTAGGCGGCCTATGCTCCGCCGCATGGCGGAGTCCCAGCGTCCCTCGCGGGCGATCCTCATCACGGGCTGCTCGTCGGGCATCGGTCATGCCACGGCGCTGCACCTCGCCGGCCGCGGCCACACGGTCGTGGCCACCGCCCGCACGCCCGAGCGCATCGCCGACCTGGCGGACGCCGGCTGCACGACGCTCGCGCTCGACGTCACCGATGAGGCGTCGATGCGAGCCGCCGTCGAGGCCGTCGAGGCCGAGCACGGAGCCGTCGGCGCCCTGGTCAACAACGCCGGCTACAGCCAGTCGGGGGCGGTCGAGAGCGTGCCGATGGACGCGGTCCGCCGCCAGTTCGAGACCAACGTCTTCGGGCTCGTGCGGATGTGCCAGCTCGTGCTGCCGGGAATGCGCGCGCAGGGCTCGGGGCGCATCGTCAACGTCTCGTCGATGGGCGGGACGCTCACGTTCCCCGGCGGCGGCATCTACCACGCGACGAAGTACGCGGTCGAGGCGATCAGCGACGCGCTGCGATTCGAGGTCGCGGGCTTCGGCGTGCGCGTCGTCGTCATCCAGCCTGGCCTCATCCGCACGGGGTTCGGGGACGCCGCGGCCGGGGCCTTGGAGGACACCGAGGACGATGGCCCCTACGCCGCCTTCAACGCCGCCGTGGGGAAGGCGACACAGGGCGCCTACGAGGGCGGCGGCGCGGCGGCGCGGCTCGGTGGCGGCCCGGAGACCGTCGCGCGCACGATCGAGCGCGCGCTGACGACCGCGCAGCCCAAGGCCCGCTACCGCGTGACGCCGAGCGCACACGTGCTCATCCGCCAGCGCGCGCTCATGCCCGACCGCCTCTGGGACCGGTTCGTGGCCACGCAGTTCCCGCGGCCGGGCGCCGAGTGAGGTCCCGGCGTGGCGGATGCGTGGGGGCGCCGGTTGCTCCGGGCGCCGCGCTGGCCGCCTTTGGCGCCGCGCGCGACGATCCCCACGGCGCCCCACGCGCCCGCGACGCGGGAGCGGGCCGAGGCATCGAAGGGGTTCGCACGCGGGCCTAGTGGTCACGTTCGACGTCGAATACGGTCGCTGTTCGTGACCACCTGCGCTCCGCCCGGCGGCGATGCCGTCGATGCCCGTCCTGACCCGGCTGCAGCGGCCTCGCCCTCACAGCCCTCCTGTGCCGCCCACGCGCGGCACCCGCGCCCGCCTTGCGCTGCTGGAGATCGCCGCGCCCGGGCACCGGGGCGTCGCCGTGCGCTAGCGGTTCCCGGCCGACTCCGCACCGCGCGTCGATCGACGTCCGCGTGAACCCGGCGCGTCGAGATCGAGGTTTTGCACCATAGGCGTGCAAAACCTCGAACTCGGGCGCGCGGGGAGCGTCGGGTGGCGGATTTCCCCACGGCCGATCGTCGACGCGCCGCATTCGACGCTCGCGGAACCCGCGCTCCTCGCTGCCGTGTCGGCGCGGGCATCGAGGAACATGGACGCGCCCACAGCGAGCCGTGGGGCGGAGCGGAGCCGCGCGCGGACCGCCGCGCTCAGAGCGCGACGCCCTCGAGCCGCAGGAGGGCCTCCTTGCGGTGCAGGCCGCCGGCGTACCCGTGCAGGGCGCCCTTGGAGTCGAGCACGCGGTGGCACGGCACGACGATCGGGATCGGGTTGGCGCCGAGCGCGCGGCCCGTCGCGCGCGCGGCGCGCGGGTTGCCGGCCCGGGCGGCGACGGTGCCGTAGGTCGAGACCACGCCGAACGGGATCGCCGCGGTCGCCTGGAGCACGCGGCGGCCGAACGGCGGCGTCAGCGTCCAGTCGAGCGCGAGGTCGAAGTCGCGCCGGCGGCCCTCGAAGTACTCGTCGAGCTCGCGCCTGACGTCGTCCAGCCGGGCCGGCGCGAGCAGGATCCGAGGCGAGAGCTTCCGCGCGAGCTCGTCGACGACGGCGTCGACGCCGCCGTTGTAGTCCTCGTAGGCGAGGCGCGCGAGCCCGCGCTCGGTGCGCGCGGCGACGAGCGTGCCGACGGGCGAGTCGACGACCGCGTA
>DATNGY010000158.1:0-2190 GCA_035605735.1 Solirubrobacteraceae bacterium | reverse complement strand
CGCTGGGCGGCGTGCGCTGCGACGCGCGGCTGCGGACGAGCGCCGCGCACGTGTACTGCGCGGGCGACCCGTGCGAGTTCGAGAGCGTCCTCCACGGCCGCCCGATGCGCATCGAGCACGAGGAGGTCGCCGCCGCGCAGGGCGCGACCGCGGCGCGCAACCTCCTCGGGGCCGACGCGCCGCACGAGGAAGTCCCGTACTTCTTCTCCGACCTCGCCGACTGGGCGGCTGTCGAGTACGTCGGGCCTGCGATGGCGTGGGACGAGGAGGTCGTCCGCGGCTCGCTCGAGGACGGCCGCTTCGCGGTCTGGTACCTGCATGAGGGGCGCGTCGCGGCGATGCTCTCGGTCAACGGCGGCGGCGACCTCGACCACGCGCGCGCGCTGCTGCGCAGCGGCGCGCCGCTGGACTAGCCGGCGCGCCGCTGCGTTCAGCGGGGCCTACGGGGCGGGAAGCGGCCCCGCGTTGGCCGAGTTGAAGGCCTGCACGCCGGCCTCGTTGTCGCCGTCGAACGGCGTGATCTGGCCGCCGTTCTTGCCGAAGCAGAAGTCGTCGTCGGCCGGGTCGGCGAACCACATCCCGACGCGGTTGAGGTCGACCCGGACGCGCTGGCCGTTGACCAGCGTGCTCGAGAAGGCCTCGTCCACGATCAACCGGAACGTGTTCCTCGCGTAGCCGCGGCGGTTGGTCGTGATGTCGCCGATGTACTCAGCGGCCCCGAACGGCTGGCCCGCCTGCTCGAGCAGGAAGACCGTGAAGTCGCGCTTGGGCGGCAGGTGACGCGCCGTGACCGTGAACAGGTCGAAGCCCAGCGTCTCCGTCGTCGATCTCACCGTCACGCGCACGCGCGCGCGAGGCATGCATCGCGCGAGCTCGGGCGTGGACGGCGTGAGACGCAGGCGCGTGATGTCGCTCGCGCTCGCGCGGGCGTGATGGGGCTTGCTCGCAAGCGCCGTGCTGGCGACGAGCGCAGTGGCGACCACGGCGACGAGCGCGGCCGTGAGGACCTTCGGGCGCATGGTGAACCTCCTCGGTCGGGTGAAATGCGCTCAACCCAGGACGCCCGCCGGACGGGCTCCTTCCCGCGCCTACGAGCCGACCGAGTGCGCGGCGGCGTCGGTCGCGGGCTCGCCGCTACGCACGCCCGCCGCGAAGGCGCCGCGCTCGGCCACCATCTCGGCGGTGAGCCGGTCGACCTCGGCGGCCGTGCGCAGGGCGTCGCGCGTCGCGATCTGCGGCAGCAGCCCGCGCACGCGCCGCAGCGCGCCGACGTACCGCGGCGCGACGACGTGCGACCGGCGGCCCTCGACGGCGCGGACGATCGCATCGGCGGCGGCGCCGACCGGAAGCGTCCTGCGGATCGGCTCGGGCAGCTCCCGGCGCAGGGCGGCGAAGCCGGGCCAGTACCGGTCGGCGCCGCGGACCATGTCCGTGTCGATCCACGAGAAGTAGGCGACGCCGACGTCGACCCCGAGCGGCTTGAGCTCGAGGCGCAGCACGTCCATGAGCATCTCCAGCCCGGCCTTGCTCGCCGCGTAGCTGCCCAGGCCCGGCGAGCCGAGGACCGCAGCGGCCGACGCGACGGCGAGCACGTAGCCGCGGCGGTCGACCACGTGGGGGAGGCATGCGTGGATGAAGCGCCAGTTGCCCGTGAGGTTGACGTTGAGCTGCGCCGCCAGGACGTCGGGATCGAGGTGGCGCAGGGCGCCCCCGGTGGAGATCCCGGCGTTCGAGATCACGACGTCGATCCCGCCCGCGGCCTCGACGATCTCCCCGACGGCGGCCCGAACCGAGTCCGCGTCGGTGATGTCGCAAGCGGCCGCGATCGGGTCGATCCCGAGCGCCGTGGCGGCGGCGCGGGCGCCGTCGCCGTCCAGGTCGACGAGCGCCACCCGGTGGGTGTCGTTGAGGCGCCGGGCGGTCGCGAGGCCGATGCCCCGCGCCGCGCCGCTAACGACGGCGACCGGCCGCGGCACGCTAGTGGTTCCGCCCGTGAGTACGCACACCGCCAGGCGGCCGCCAATCACCGCCTGGCTTCGTGCGACCACCGGCGTGCGGCCGGCGGTGCCCGCGTCGGGGCAATGGCGTTGCCATTGCACCCTCCCTGCGTCCGTGCCAGGCGGTGCCGGCGACCACCTGGGCGGCGCACGTGCTCACGTGCGGAACCACTAGGTCCCGGGCATGCGGTGA
>DATNGY010000157.1:0-4101 GCA_035605735.1 Solirubrobacteraceae bacterium | reverse complement strand
TGCCCGAGAGCCCGCTCGACCCGGCGCCCGCGCCGACAGGCTTCCGGCGCGCGCCGCAGTGAACTCAGGGGCGCGGCGCGTAGTGGCTGACGAGCCGGTGCGTGCGGCCGGCGTCGTGGAGGTGGACCTGGGTGACGGCGGGCGGGCAGTGCAGCGGCTGTTCGGGCGGGCTCTCGAGCAGCAGCTCGACGACCGCTACGCGCTCGCCCGCGATCACCCGCAGCGGGCGCGCGGTGACGCCGTCCTCGAAGTCGCGCGCGAGTCGCCGCGTGAGGTCGTCGCGGCCGCGGCGCTCGACGCGGTCGGCCATCCGGAAGCGCACGTCGTGCGCGAACGCGGAGTCGAGCACGGAGGGATCGCCGCTGCGCTCGAACGCGGCCATCGCGGCTCCGACGCCGGCGACCCGGCGCTCCACCCCATCGCGCTCGGCGTGCGGCTCGGCCGCCGTCGCCAGCAGCTCATCCGCGAGGCGCGCCCGCGCCGCGTTCAGGCGGCTCCGGACGGTGCCGACCGGCACGCCGCAGACGTCGGAAATGGCCGCGTACGAGCTGGTGCTTGAGAAGTGCCGCAGCATCACGGCCACGCGCTGGGGCTCGGGCAGGCGCTCGAGGGCGGTCCACACCCAGTCGCGCAGCGCGCTGCGGTCGATGCTCTGGTCGACGGTGTCGGGCGCGTCGCGCGGCTCGATCGGGTCGGCGGCGGGGAGCTCGCGCGCGGGGCGGCGCAGCTGCGCGCGGCAGACGTTGACGAGGATCGCGACGAGCCAGCCGCCCGCCGCGCCCGGCTCGCGCAGCTCGCCGATCCGCCGCAGCGCGATCAGGAACGCGTCCTGGACGGCGTCGTCGGCCCGCGTTCCGTGGCCGAGCATCGCGACGGCGACCGCGTGCAATCGCGCGCGGTGGCGCTCGAGCAGGGTCCCCAGCCCGGTCGGGTCTCCGGCCTGGGCGGCGCGAACGAGGGCGGCGTCGTCGAGCTCCCTCACGCCGCCATTCTCCTCCGCGAGCGGGCCGCCGTCACGATCCCGCGCAGGCCCAGCAGGCGCAGCAGGTTGCGCGGCGAGAAGTAGGCGGGAATGGGCACCGCGCCCGTCAGCACGCCGAGGAACCGGCTGATCTCGTCCGGGCGCCCCTGGAGGGCCTCGAGCAGCAGCCGCTGCTCGGGCCGCGGCGGCGCGATCGCGGCGACGTCCGCGGTCATCTCGTACATCGCCAGCGCCGCGGTGTCACGCCGCGTCCGGTACTCGGCCAGCGCGGAGTCCAGCGGCCGGCCGCCGCCGAGCCCGGCGGCGACGCCGTCGGCGAGCAGCTCGGCATCGCGAAACGCGTCGGCGATGCCCTGGCCGGTCGCCGGGTCCATCACGAGCCCGGCGTCGCCGACCAGCGCCCAGCCCGGCCCGTACGGCACGTGGAAGCGGTTCGGCAGGTCGGCGGAGCCGAACACGCGGTCAGCGCGCTCGCCGGCCCGCACGCGAACGCCGAGGTCGCCCGCGTGATCGAGCGAGCGCAGCACGCTGCCCTCGGGGTCGGACTTGAAGGCCGCGAACTCCTCGCGCGGGGCGGCGACGTACGTGACCGTCAGCCCGTCGTTGGTCGGCCACGCTCCGACGAGCCGCCCGGCGTCCGGGCGCGCGTAGATCTCGCCGGCGTCCAGCGGCACGCCCGCCCAGTAGCTGTAGTAGGCGACGGTCAGCGGCGGCCGGACGTGGTAGGCCGGCGCCCGGACCGCCTTGGCCACGGCCGAATGGCGGCCGTCCGCGCCGACCACGAGCCGCGCGGTCTCGCGGAACGCGCCGGCGCGCACGCCGCCGACGCGTCCGTCCTCGAACACCAGCTCGTCGACCGCGAAGCGCTCCCGGACCTCGGCGCCGGCCTCGCGGGCGGCGTCGACCAGCAGCGCGTCGAGCACGCGGCGGCGCGGGCTGTACAGCGCGTCGACCCCCGCGAAGCTCGGGAAGCGGCCCTCGAGCACGACGGGCCCGGAGTCGAAGCGGACGCGGCGGGTCGGGGGCGTCCCGGCCGCGTCGACCGCGTCCAGCAGGCCCCAGCGACGCAGCCGGGCCACGCCCGGGACCTGCACCTGATGGGTCGAGAGCGTGTCGCTGGGAAAGGCGGCGCGGTCGACGAGGAGGACGTCGAGCCCCGCGCGCGCGAGCAGCATGGCCGTCGAGGCGCCCGCGACGCGCGCCCCGACCACGATGACGTCGTACATGTCTCTTAGATGCGCGCGCGGCGCGAAGAGTTCATTTCAAAGCGCGCGCGTAACGCTGCGCCGAGCGCTCGACCGCGGCCTTGGCGTCGCTGGCCACGAGCCGCTCGTACCACGCTCCGTACAGGCGCTCGAATGGGTATGGCTCGAGCGCCGCGACCATCCGCTGGACCGTCGCGGCGGGCAGCGGGATGAGGTTCGGGTAGCTGCGCATGAAGCTGACCCAGCGGCGATCCTGCACCACCTGCACGATGTCGCCCGAGAGCAGGGCGCCGCGGCGCTCCTGGCCGTCCGCCCAGTGCAGGACCGTGCCGCCCGCGAAGTGCCCGCCGAGGCGCAGCAGCGTGACGCCGGGCTCGAGCACGCGGGTGTCGCCGTCCCAGAAAACGAGGCGGTCGTCGGGGCGCATCACCCACTCGCGGTCGGCAACGTGGAGGTACACGGGCGCATCGAACGCGCGGGCGTACTCGACCATCGCGGTGTAGTAGTGCGGGTGCGAGATCGCGATCGCGGCCAGGCCGCCGCGCTCGCGAACGGCGCGCTCGATCTCCCCGTCGAGCAGCGCGACGCAATCCCACAGCACGTTGCCGCCGGCGGTCTCGACGAGCAGCGCGCGCTGCCCGATCGCGAAGCTCGGCTCCGTCCCGATCCCGGTCAGTCCGGGCTCCTCGGGGCGGATGTCGGCGCGGTGACCGGCGCGCAGCTCGTCGAGGGTGGTCCAGCGCTGTCCCCGCCAGCCGACGTACTGGCGCTCGTCCTCGCAGATCGCGCAGCGGTCTGGCGGTCTCGCCGACGGCGCGTGCTGGGCACCGCACGTCTCGCAGATGTAGGCGGCCTGCATGGCGCCCTTCATCATCGCGATCGGCGCAGGGAGGGGATCGAGGGACGCAGCTGTGGGTCGCCCGGCACGCGGAGCGCCTCGACGAGGAGATCGGGGCCGAGCACGGGCCGAGCTTCGAGGATCGCGACGGGCTTCCGGGTCGTCCTCGTTCCCGAGCGGCGGGAGCGTCAGATCAACGCAAGCTCAACATTGCGCGCCGCGTGAGCGGAAGAACTGGCTCACCGGGGGCGTCGTCTCCGATCAGCAGGACCGGAAGCCACCCCACCTGGAGACCACCCATGAGACGAACCCTCGCCGCCCTCGCCCTCCTCCCCGCCGTCGTCGCCCTCGCCGCGTGCGGCAGCTCAGGCTCGAGCTCGAGCTCGGGCGGATCCTCGACCTCGAGCCAGAGCTCCGGGGCGACCGCGACGTCGCCGGTGCTGGGCGTCGCCAGCAAGGCCAACGTCGGGCGCATCCTCGTCGACGCCCAGGGCCGCACGCTCTACCACTACACGCCCGACCGCAACGGCAAGAGCATGTGCACGGGCGCGTGCTCGATCGAGTGGCCGCCCGCGACCGTCAAGGGCTCGGCGCCGCTGACCGCCGCCGGCGCGAAGGGCACCGTCGCGACCACGACGCGCGCGGACGGGACGAAGCAGCTCTCGTTCGACGGCATGCCGCTGTATCGGTTCTCGCAGGACGCGACGAAGGCCGACGCCAAGGGCCAGGGCGACGAGCACATCTGGTTCGTCATCCCCGCCAAGGGCGCGAAGACCGCGAGCGCCCCCGCGCCGAGCACGACGACCACGACGTCGAGGAGCGGCTACAGCTACTGACGCGCGTTACGGGCCCGAGCCCGTACCTCTCGCGGGTGAGTAGACCTCCGGCGGCAGCGAGCCTCCGCTGGTGGCCACCGACTCGACCCCCTCCGCGCAGATCGCCTGCACCTGCAGGAGCCAGGGCTTCTTGCCGTTCGACGTGTCCTGGGCGGCGGCCCACCATCCGTCGGTGTCGTGGTCGTTGTACGGCGCCGACCAGTACAGCGCGACGCCCGGCGTGTCGTTGGCGTGCGGGAT
>DATNGY010000156.1:0-5514 GCA_035605735.1 Solirubrobacteraceae bacterium | reverse complement strand
AACCGTCAGAGTAGGGAGGGTCCCTGAACGGGCCCTGACAGCTCGCGACGTCCGCCTGCCGGCTAGAGCTGCCCGGCGCCGGCGGCTCGCGCCGCGGCCGCCGAGCCCCGCGCCGTAGCGGGTGTAGGCGCGGCCCTGTTGGTGGCGATCGAGACGAGCGCCATGCCCGCGGGGGCGAGAGGGCGAACGCCGGGTTGACCGCGGCGGCGGCTACCGTGCGCCGCGATGGCCCGCTGCTTCGGGGACGGCGACCCGCTCTACGAGGCGTACCACGACGACGAGTGGGGCCGCCCCGTACGCGACGAGCGCGGGCTCTTCGAGCGGCTCTCGCTCGAGGCCTTCCAGTCGGGGCTCTCGTGGCTGACGATCCTGCGCAAGCGCCCTGCCTTCCGGGCCGCGTTCGCGGGCTTCGATCCCGACGCGGTGGCGCGCTTCGGCGCGCGCGACGTCGAGCGGCTCCTCGGCGACGCGGGCATCGTGCGCAACCGGGCCAAGATCGAGGCGACGATCGCCAACGCCCGCGCGACGCTCGCGCTGCGCACGGACGGCGCGCCGCTGCCCGAGCTGGTGGCCCAGCACCGCCCGCCGGCGCGGCCCGCGCCGAAGAGCCTCGCCGAGCTGCCCTCGACGACCCCGGAGACGAAGGCGCTCGCCTCGCGGCTGAGGGCCGCGGGCTTTCGCTTCGTCGGCCCGACGACGCTCTACGCGCTCATGCAGGCCTGCGGCCACGTCGACGACCACCTCGCGGGGTGCCCGGTCCGCCCGGCGGTCGAGGCCGAGCGGCGGGCCGCCGGCCTCGCCTGAGCGGAGCTCAGAGCGCCGCGGCCGGGGCGTCGAGGCCCGCGGCCTCGCGCAGGACCGCTGCCTTGTCGGTGCGCTCCCACGTGAAGTCGTGGTCCTCGCGGCCGAAGTGCCCGTACGCGGCGGTCTTCTGGTAGATCGGGCGGTGGAGCTTGAGCTCCTCGCGAATCGCGCCCGGGCGCAGGTCGAAGTGCTGATCGACGAGCTCGGCGATCCGCGTCCTTGCGATCTTCTCGGTCCCGAACGTCTCGACCATCACCGACACCGGGTGCGCGACGCCGATCGCGTAGGCGACCTGGACCTCGGCACGGTCGGACAGCCCCGCGGCGACGAGGTTCTTGGCCACGTGGCGCGCCGCGTACGCCGCGGAGCGGTCGACCTTCGACGGGTCCTTGCCGCTGAACGCGCCGCCGCCGTGGCGGGCCATGCCGCCGTACGTGTCGACGATGATCTTGCGGCCGGTGAGCCCCGCGTCGCCGACCGGGCCACCGATCACGAAGCGCCCCGTCGGGTTGACGAGCAGGTTCTTGCGCAGCTTGCCGGCGTCGTAGAGGTCGCGCGGGAGGATCGGCTCGACGACGTGCTCCCAGACGTCGTCGGCGATCAGCGCCTCGGCGCCCTCGCGGTGCTGCGTGGAGATCAAGAGCTTCTCGATCTCGACCGGCATGCCGTCGCGTTAGCGCACCGTGACCTGCGTCTTGCCGTCCGGGCGCAGGTAGGGGACGACGTCGGCGCGGCGCACGTCGGCGAGGCGCTTGGCGAGCTTGTGGGCCAGCGAGATCGGCAGCGGCATGAGCTCGGGCGTCTCGCGCGTCGCGTAGCCGAACATCATCCCCTGGTCGCCCGCGCCGGCGACGTCCAGAGCGTCGTCGTCGGCGGGATCCGTCCGCGTCTCGTACGCCGCGTCCACGCCCTGCGCGATGTCCGGCGACTGCTTGTCGATCGCGTTGATGACCGCGCACGAGTCGGCCGAGAAGCCGAGATCGGCGTCGGTGTAGCCGATCTTGCGGATCGTGGAGCGCGCGACGTCCTGGATGTCGACGTAGGTCTCCGTCGTGATCTCGCCCGAGACGACGACGAGCCCCGTGTTCACGAGCGTCTCGCACGCCACGCGCCCGTAGGGATCGTCGCGCATGACCGCGTCCAGGACCCCGTCGGAGATCTGGTCGGCCACCTTGTCCGGGTGACCCTCGGTGACCGACTCCGAGGTGAAGAGGTACTCGTTCTCAGCAAGCGTGGTCATGGGTCGGCGACAGGCTCCGCGGTTCGTGGCATGGAAGGGGCCCGACGGGCGCGCGACGGCGGGCCGACGAGGTCGGGCGAGGGCAAGAGCCTAGCGGGCGCGCGCGCGCCGCGCGGCCGCGGCGAGCGCGTCGGCCAGCGCTCGCAGAGCGGGGCGGCGCTCGGCGTCCTCGCGCACGGCGGTGAAGATCGTGCGTCGCGGGTCGGCGCCGGCGACGCGCCGCGCGGCCACGCCGGGCGCGGGCGCCATCAGCGCGAGCCGCGGCAGCAGCGTCACCGCATGACCGCCGCCGACGAGGCCGAGGATCACGTGGCCGTCGTCGGCGCGGTGGCGCACGTCGGGCTCGAAACCGCCGTGCTCGGCGCAGACCGAGCGGACGTAGGCCTCCTGGCCGCCGCCGGGGTGGGCCGCGACCCAGGGGTCCGCGGCGAGCTCGGCGAGCGCGACGGCACGGTTTGCGCCCGCGAGCCGGTGGCCCTCGGGGAGCGCGACCACCACCGGCTCCGTGAGCAGGTCGCGCCGCAGGATCCCGGCGGAGCGCGGCCGCGGCTGCCCGGCGTACTCGTCCGCGATGACGAGGTCGAGCGCGCGCGAGCGCAGCGCCTCGAGCGCCGGCTCGGGCTCCATCTCGACGAGCTCGGTGCGCAGCCCGGGATGCGCCGCGCGCAGCGCGGACATCGCCGGGATCGCGAGCCGCAGGCTGCCGGTCTGAAACGAGGCGATCCGCGCGCGCCCGACGACCGCGCCCGCGGCGGCCGCGAGGTCGGCCTCGGCGCGCTCGACGCCCGCCAGCAGCCCGTCGGCGTGCTCGACGAGAACGAGCGCGGCGTCGGTCAGGCGCACGCGGCGCCCCGCGGGCTCGAGCAGGGGCACGCCGGCCTCGCGCTCGAGGACCGCGAGCTGCTGGGAGACGGTCGACGGGCTGTAGGAGAGCGCCTCCGCGACGGCGCCGACCGTTCCGCGGCGGTGCAGCTCGCGCAGGAGGCGGAGCCGTCGCAGGTCCAGCATGGTTCGACATCTTCGCACGGAAATCGGTGTGAACTTCCGTTGCTGTCGGACGCTCTCGGGGGCGACCATTCGCGTCGTGCCCCGCCTCGGACCCGCGACCACCGGCGCCGCGCTCTGCGTGCTCTCGGCCGCGGGCTTCGGCACGCTCGGCGTCTTCGGGCGCCTGGCCGCGGACGCGGGCGCGGACACGACGACAACCCTGGCCGTGCGCTTCGCCCTGGCCGCGCTGGCGCTCACGGCGCTCGCCGCCGCCCGCGGGGCGCGCGTCCGGACCGTGCCGCGCGCCGCGGTCGGCAGGGCGCTCGGGCTAGGGGCGGTCGGCTACAGCCTGCAGGCAGGCTGCTACTTCGCCGCGCTGGCCCGCCTCGACGCGTCGCTGACCGCGATCGTGCTCTACACGTACCCAGCCTTCGTGACCGTGGCCGCGCTCGTGCTCGGGCGCGCCGCCGCGGATCGCCGCACGTTCGGCGCCCTGGCCACCGCGTCGCTAGGACTGCTGCTCGCGCTGCTCGGCGGCGGGACGAGCGCCTTCACGCTGGTCGGCGCGCTGCTCGCGCTCGCGGCGTCGCTCACGTACACGACGTACATCCTCGTCTCCGACGGCGTGACGCGGACGGTGCCGCCGCTCGTGCTCGCGGCGCTCGTGTGCGCCGGCGCCGCGCTGACCACGACCGCGGTCGGCCTGGCGAACGGCACGCTGCGGCTCGCGCTGCCCGCCGACGCGTGGCTGTGGCTCGTGCTGATCGCGCTCGTGAGCACGGTCCTGCCCGTGACGACGTTCTTCGCGGGCCTGCAGCGCGTCGGGCCGTCGGAGGCGGCGATCCTCTCGACGTTCGAGCCGCCGGTGACGCTGGTGCTCGCGGCGCTCGCGCTCGGCGAGCGGCTGGCGCCGGTCCAGCTGGCGGGCGGCGCGCTCGTGCTCGCCGCGGCGGTCGCGCTGCAGATGCGCCCGCGCGCCGTCAGCGCCGCTGCGCCCGCCGCTGCCGGCGCTCGTTGAAGTCGATGATCAGCGGCACGCCGTCGAGGCCGAAGCGCGCGCGCAGCCGGTTCTCGAGGTAGTAGGCGTAGTCGCGGGTCACGCGCTGGCGCGAGTTGACCTGGATCGCGAAGCGCGGCGGGCGCGTGCCGATCTGGGCCGCGTAGAGGAGCTTGAGCCGGTGACCCTGCTTCGCCGGCGGCTGGCGCGCCTGCACGGCCTCGGCGAGGAAGCGGTTGAGCTCCGGCGTCGGGATGCGGTTGCGCATGCGGTCGCCGAGCGCGATCGCCTCGATCAGCAGGCGCCCGACGTGGCGGCCCGTCAGCGCGCTGGCCGTCAGCACCTTCGGCCGCAGCCGCAGCTTCTGGGCGACGCGCGCGCGCTCGTGGTCGAGGTCGGCCTCGTCCATCGCCGCGATGTCCCACTTGTTGAGCACGAGCGCGGTGGCGCAGCCCTCGCGCATCGCGAGCTCGGCGATGCGCAGGTCCTGGCTCGTGACCCCGTCGCGGGCGTCGCAGACGACGAGCGCGACGTCGGCGCGCTCCACGGCCCGCTGCGAGCGCAGCGTCGTGTAGTACTCGACGGAGTCCTGGACCTTCGCCTGCCGGCGCAGGCCCGCGGTGTCGACGATCACGAGGCGGCGCCCGTCGACCTCGAGCGGCAGGTCGATCGCGTCGCGCGTCGTCCCGGCCTCCTCGGCGACGATCACGCGCTCGGCGCCAACGAGGCGGTTGACGAGCGTCGACTTGCCGACGTTCGGGCGGCCGATCACGGCGAGGCCGATCGCGTCCTCGGCGGGCGCGAGGTCGCCGTCGGCCGGGAGCAGGCCGACGATCTCGTCGAGGAGGTCGCCGGTCCCGAGGCCCTGGGTCGCGCTGACCGCGACCGGGTCGCCGAGGCCGAGCGCGTAGAACTCGGCGGCCGAGGGGATGTCGCGCGCGGCGTCGATCTTGTTCGCCGCGACGACGACGGGCAGGCGCGAGCGGCGGAGCAGGTCGGCGAGCTCCTCGTCGCCCGGGCGCAGCCCCGCGCGGGCGTCGACGACGAGCACGGCGGCCTGGGCGTCCGCCAGCGCGGCGCGGGCCTGGTCGCGGATCGAGCCGGCGATCGGATGGGGGTCGAGGGTGTCCATCCCGCCCGTGTCGACGAGCGTGAAGCGCCGGCCGTTCCAGTCGGTCTCGAGCTCCTTGCGGTCGCGGGTCACGCCCGGGCGCTCGTGGACGACCGCCTCGCGCGAGCCGCTCAGGCGGTTGACGAGCGAGGACTTGCCGACGTTCGGGTAGCCGACGACCGCGACCTTCATCGCAGGTCGACCACCTCGAGCTCGTCGCCCAGCGCGAGGATCTCGGGGTCGCCGGTCCACAGCGGCGCCCGCATCCGCTGCGCTGTGGCGACGCAGAACGCGTCGGCGTAGGAGAGCCGGTGGCGGGCCTTCACGAACGCGGCGGCCCGCACGAGCGGCCAGTCCGGGTCGACGAGCGCGACG
>DATNGY010000155.1:0-3164 GCA_035605735.1 Solirubrobacteraceae bacterium | reverse complement strand
CGGACCCCGCGCGCCTCGCCGAGCTCGGGGCCCCGGGCAGCCCGTGGGTCGGGATCGACGACCGCTCAGCCGCCGCCGCCCTCGCCGAGCACGTGCTCTCCCTCGGCCACCGCCGGCTCGGCGTCGTGTGCTTCGGCCTGCACCACCGGCCGACCAGGGGACTCGTCGACGAGGAGACCCAGTCCGCGGCGACCTACCTCGTGAGCCGCCGGCGGCTCGCCGGCTTTCGCGACGCCGCGCTGCGCGCGGGCCTGGACTGGGCGCGTGTGCCCGTCGCCCAGGGTACCGACAGCACGGTCGAGGACGGAGCGGCGGGCGCCGCGACGGTGCTCGCCACCAAGCCGCGCCCGACCGCGCTCCTGTGTCTCAGCGACCGACTCGCGGCCGGCGCCCTGCGCGTCGCCGAACGACTCGGCCTGCGCGTGCCCGACGACGTGTCCATCGCCGGCTTCGACGACGCGCCACCCGCCGCCGACCTGGGCCTCACCACCATCCGCCAGCCGAACCGGACCAAGGGCGAGCTCGCGACGGGGGCGCTCCTCGGCCTGCTGGATCGGTCGCCGCTCGAGCCGGTGCAGACGCTGCCGACCGAGCTGGTTGCTCGCGCCTCCACCGGCCCGGCGCCGGGCCGGCGCTAGCCGGCGGAGCGGCCCGTCGGCCCGCACGCCGACGTGGAAGGCGAGGTTGCCGATCTTCGGCGTACCGCGGGCCAGGCTCATCTCCGCGTGCGCGAAGCCGGCGAGCAGCACTCGCCGTGATGCTGTCCGGCGTGGCTCGACGGCTCACCGGGGGAGGCTGAGCCCGTCCGGCACCGCCCCGTCGTCGACCAGCGCCCGGATGTCGCGGGCGCGCCGCGGGTTGAGGAACACGTGGCGCTGGCCGACGCTCGGCTTCTCCTCGAGCAGGCCGGCGGCCAGCAGGGCCTCCCCCACCGCCTCGGCCCGCGCCCGGTCGTTGCCCGCGAACCCTCGCGCGAGATGCGCGAACTCGGTGTGGAAGCCGCCCCACTTGCCCATGCCGTCGAGCCGCTGGAGGATCCGGCGCGCCACCCGGCGGGCGGCGTCGGGGTCGTCGTGCGGGCGCGCGACCGCGGGCGCGAGCGCCTCGAGCTCCGCGAGCGCCGCCTCCTCGTGCTCGGCCATCGAGTCCGCGTCCGCAGGCCGGCCGCCGAGCGCCGCGACCCGCGCGGCGACGACGAGCGGGTGCGCGGCGCCGACGGGCGCGCGCTCGTCGGCGGGCGCGCCCAGGACGGCGCCGGGCACGGCGAGCGCCCGGGCGCGCAGGCGGTCGACCCCGCGCAGCTGATCTTCGAACGCGACGGGGACGAGCTCGGCGTCGGCGGGATCGCCCTCGACGGCGAGCGCGAGCCACCCGTCGAGCGCGCCGGCGCGCAGCGTCCGCTCGCCCGCCGTGTCGACCAGCGCGCCGACGAGGGCCGCCACGAGCACCCACGCGCGCTCGGGCGCGGCGTCGGGATCGACGCGCAGCGCTTCGGTCACCGGGGCGACGGCGCGCAGGCCGTCCGGGCCGGGCGCGACCGCGACGACGACGGGCCGCTCGACGCCCGAGCGCGGGCGCTCGAGCTCGTCCGCGCCGTGCTCGAGCTCGGCGGCGAGCAGCGCGCGCAGCCGGGCGGTCGCGGTCCGTCCGGCGCCGAGGCCACCCTCGGCCTCGAGCGCGGCGGCCAGGCCCTCCATGAGGGCAAGGCTACGCCCGCCGCCGCGCGTTCCGTCAGATCGCCGCTCTACCGTCCGACTTCGCTGCCATGGAAGCCGCCACGCTCCCCTTCGGACCGTCGGTCCGCGTCGCCGGCGAGCGCCTGCGCGTCGACGGGCTGGTCGTCGACGACCCCGCCGCCGTGCGCCTCGCGCGCGGGCGCGAGGAGGCGGGCGAGGACCCCGCGCCGGTCGTCGTCAACGCGCTCGAGGTCGGCGCCCGCGTGCTCGAGCGCGAGCAGACCAGCGCCCACGCCGACTTCGTCAAGGCGGAGTTCGAGCGCGCGGCGCGCGAGCTCGACGCGGCCTTCGTCGAGCGCGCGCGGGCGGTCGCCGAGCGCCTCGACGCCCGCATCGACGACGTCTTCGGCCCCGAGGACGGTCAGCTGACGAAGGCGCTCGCTCGCCACTTCGGCGACGACTCCTCGGTCGCCGTGCAGAACCGCGTGCGCGCGCTGCTGACCGAGGTCGGCGTGCAGATGCGCGAGGACCTGCGCCGCCAGTTCTCCTCGGACGCCGAGCACAACCCGCTGGCCGGCTTCCAGCGCGCGTCGCTGCACGTCATGAAGCAGTCCTCCGACCAGCAGGCCACGCACCTGCGCGCGATGGGCGAGAAGCTCGAGGCGATGAGGCTCGAGATCGCGAGCCTGCGCGCGGACAAGGAGCGCCTGGAGGACGTCGCGGCGGAGGCCGAGCGCGGCACGGCGAAGGGCCGCACCTACGAGGAGCTCGTCGCCGAGGCGATCGACGCGCTCGCGCTGCCGCAGGGCGACGACGCGCTCGCAGTCGGAGACCTCAAGGAGGCCACGGGCAAGAAGGGCGACATCGTCGTCTCGATCGGCGCCGGCCACGGGCCGGCGCAGGGACGGATCGTCTTCGAGGCCAAGCACGCGCGGCTCGCCCGCCCGCAGGCGCTCCAGCAGCTCGACGGCGCGATGGCCGAGCGCAACGCGGACTTCGCCGTCCTCGTCGTGCCCTCCGACGAGCACGTCCCACCGCGGATGCACGCGCTCCGCGAGATCAACGGTGACAAGCTCATCGTCACCTACGACCCCGACGAGGGCCCGCTCGCGCTCCAGGTCGCCTACTCGCTGGCCCGCGCCCGGGTGCTCATGGCGCGCGGCGGCGGCGAGGAAGTCGACGCCGCCGCGGTCGCCGACACCGTCGAGCGGGCGCTCACCGCGCTCGAGGACGTGCGCCGCATCCGCCAGCAGCTCACCGGGGCCAAGACGCAGATCGACAAGGCCTCGGAGATCGTCGGCGCGATGAGCGAGCGCGTGCGCGGCCACCTCGAGGAGGTCGGCGCGCTCGTGCGCGCGGCCGGCGCCGAGCCGGCCGAGCCATGACGGACATTGCACGCCGCGTGACCGTCCACGGGCGCGTCCAGGGCGTGTTCTTCCGCGAGGAGACACGCCGGCGCGCGCGCCGCGCCGGCGTCGCGGGCTGGGT
>DATNGY010000154.1:0-9494 GCA_035605735.1 Solirubrobacteraceae bacterium | reverse complement strand
GCTCGAAGCTGACGCGGCCATCGCGCTCCCAGCGGCGCAGCGTGTCGATGCTCACGCCGAGCGCCGTGGCCGCGGCGCCGATGCGGATCGTGTCGTCCATCACGTCGGCCGCCAGACTATCCACAAGGGAGCGCGCGCGTGCCAAACTTCGCCCGCCGCTCGGCGACCGTCGAACGCCGCCCGGCCCTCAGCTCGTACCGGCCGGCGCGCGCGCGCGCACGGCGGCGTCGGCGAGCTCGGCGAAGCCGCCGCGCCAGCTCGGCCGGCTCGGGGTCCACGCGAGCTCCCGGCGAGCCCTCGCGTTCGCTGCTCCGCGGACCTCGGTCATCATCGAGACGCCGACGCCGCGGGCGGCGAGGAACCCCAACCAGCGCGGAACGCGGCGAGGGGACTGCGCGCCGAGCGTGCGCGCGAGCTCGGGCAGCGAGCAGGGGACGAGCCGTCGACCGACGGCGCCTGTGGATCCGGCCAGGAAGATGCGCACGTCCTGTGCCAAGGCGGCAGGGCGCGCCGTGACAGCTCGAAGGTCAGGAGCGCTCGACCACGACCGTCGTCGCCTTGACGACCGCGGTCGCCGACACGCCGGGCTCGAGGCCGAGCTCGTCGGCCGCCTCGCGCGAGATGAGCGAGACGATGCGATGCGGGCCGCAGGCGAGATCGACCTGGGCCATGAGCCCGTCGCGCTGCACGGCGACGACCGTGCCCGGCAGGCGATTGCGCGCGCTCGAGGCCGCGCCGCGGCGGCCCGCGAGGACCCGCGCGAGCTCCGCGGCCGGCAGGTAGCGGCGGCCACCGCGGCGCTCGAAGGCGATCCGCCCGTCGCGCTCCCAGCGGCGCAGCGTGTCGGCGCTAACGCCGAGCAGGCTCGCGACGGCGCCGATGCGCAGGGCATCGTCCATCGCCGGTCAGCGTACTTGACGCGAGCCGCATACCTAGGATTTGCTTAGGTGATGCGACGACTCCGGTTGGCGGGGATCCTGAGCGCGGCGCTGCTCGCGCTCGCCGCGGGCTGCGGCGGCGACGACAACGGCGGCTCGGGCTCGGGCGGCAAGCCGACGCTCACCGTGTCGGCCGCGGCCTCGCTGAAGCGGGCCTTCACGGCATACGGCAAGCAGTTCTCCGACGCGAACGTGCGCTTCTCGTTCGCCGGCTCCGACGAGCTGGCCGCGCAGATCGAGCAGGGCGTCAAGCCCGACGTCTTCGCGGCGGCCAACACGAAGCTGCCCGACCAGCTCTACGGGAAGGGCCTCGTCGAGAAGCCGACGGTCTTCGCCGGCAACCGGCTCGTGCTCGCGGTCCCGCGCGACTCGAAGGTCACGACGCTCTCGGACGTCGCGGGCAGCGGGGTCAGCCTCGCCGTCGGCTCGCCGACCGTGCCGGTCGGGTCGTACACGCGGACCGTGCTGGCCAAGCTCCCGGCCGCCCAGCGCAAGGCGATCCTCGGCAACGTCCGCTCCCAGGAACCCGACGTCGCCGGGGTCGTGGGCAAGCTCACGCAGGGCGCGGTCGACGCGGGGTTCGTCTACCTCAGCGACGTCCGCGCGACCGACGGGAAGCTCAAGGCGATCCAGCTGCCCGCGTCCCTGCAGCCGCAGGTGGCCTACGGGGCCGCGGTCGTCAAGGGGACCAAGCAGCCGTCGCTGGCGAAGAAGTTCATCGACGGGCTGGTCTCGGGCGCCGGGCAGCAGGCGCTGAAGGACGCCGGCTTCGAGCCGCCGCCGGCGTCGTCGGAGTGAGACGGACCGGCTGGTTTCCCGTCGTCCTCGTCGCCGCGCTGGCGGTCGTGCTGTGCTTCCTGACCCTGCCGATCGTGGCCATCTTCGTCGACACGGCGCCCGGCGACCTCGTGCGCAGCCTCGGGGACGAGGGCGCGCGCGAGGCGCTGCGGCTCAGCCTCGAGTGCAGCGCGATCGCGGTCGGCGTCATCGTCGTCGTCGGGACGCCCGCCGCCTACCTGCTGGCGACCCGCCGCTTCCCGGGCCGCGCGGCGCTCGTCACGCTCGTCGAGCTCCCGCTCGTGCTCCCGCCGGCGGTCGCGGGCATCGGCCTGCTCGCGGCGCTCGGGCCGAAGGGCATCCTCGGCGGCGCCGTCCAGGACGCGGGCCTGCAGCTCGTGCTGACGACGGCGGGCGTCGTCGTCGCCCTGACCTTCGTGGCCGCCCCGTTCTACCTGCGCCAGGCCCAGTCGGCCTTCGAGGCGCTCGACCGCACGTGGCTGGAGGCCTCGCGCACGCTCGGGGCCACCGAGGCCCGCACGTTCGTGCGCGTGGCGATCCCGACCGCGGGCCCGGGGCTCGTGTCGGGGCTGGCGCTCGCGTGGGGGCGCGCGCTCGGCGAGTTCGGCGCGACGCTCATGTTCGCGGGCTCGTTCCGGGGCATCACGCAGACGGTGCCCCTGGCCATCTACGAGCGCTTCTCGACCGACTTCACCGGCGCGCTCGCGCTCTCCGCCGTGCTCGTCGGCGTCTCGGGCGCGCTGCTGCTCGCAGTCAAGCTACTCGGTGGCTCGGGGTGGCTGGGCGGTGCTGCGCGTTGAGGCCCAGGCGCGACTCGGGGCGTTCTCGCTCGACGTCGCGCTCGAGGTCCCGTCGGGGAGCTGTCTCGCGCTGGCGGGGCCGTCGGGGGCCGGCAAGAGCTCGATCCTGCGCGTCGTCGCGGGCCTGCTGCGGCCCGACCGCGGGCGCGTGAGCTGCGGCGAGGAGCTGTGGCTCGACACCGCCCGCGACGTCGACGTCCCGCCCGAGCGCCGGCGCTGCGGCTACGTCTTCCAGGAGTACGCGCTGTTCCCGCACCTGCGGGCGTGGGAGAACGTCGCCTACCCGCTGCGCGACCTGCCGCGCCGCGAGCGCCGGCGCCGGGCGGTCGAGCTGCTCGAGCGCTTCGGCGTGGCCGACCGGGCCGACGCGCGCCCGCGGACGCTGTCGGGCGGCGAGCGCCAGCGGGTGGCCGTCGCCCGCGCGCTCGCGCTCCGGCCCGCGGCGCTGCTGCTCGACGAGCCGCTGTCAGCGCTCGACGCCCGCACGCGCGCCTCCTCCGCGCGCCGGCTCGGCGCCGTCTTGAGCGAAGCCGCGGTCCCCGCCGTCCTCGTCACCCACGACTTCTCCGAGGCCGCGCTCCTCGGGGAGCGCGTCGGCGTCGTCGACGGGGGCCGCATCGTCCAGCTGGGGACCGCGGCGCAGCTCGCGGCCGCGCCCGCCTCGGCCTTCGTCGCCGACTTCACGGGCGCGGTCGTGCTCACCGGCACCGCTCGTCGCGGCGCGGACGGGCTCACCCACGTCGCGCTCGACGGGGGCGGCGAGGTGGCGAGCACCGACCCGGCGGCGGGTCCCGTCGCGGTGACCGTCTACCCCTGGGAGATCGCGCTCGCGCGGCCCGACGCACCGCGCGCCGGCTCGGCGCAGAACCACCTCCCCGTCGAGGTGATCTCGGTCACGGCCGTCGGCAATCGCATCAGGGTCGGGCTCGCGGCGCCGCAGCCGCTCAGCGCCGAGATCACGGACGCCTCCGCCGACGCGCTCGCGCTCGGCCCGGGGGCGCGGGCGGTCGCCTCCTGGAAGGCGACGGCGACACGGCTGCTGGGCCGGTGAGCGCTCCCTACACTGGAGCCGCGATGCAGCGCACCCGCCACGGTCGCGTCACGCCCTCGCGCAGCCCCGACGGCGCCCGGCCCGGCCGGGCGCGTCAGCGTGCCTTCTGCGTCGCCGCGCTGCCCGAGGGCGACGACCTCTCCGAGCTCGCCGAGCTCCTCCGCACGGCGGGGGTCGCCGTCGTCGGCCAGGCCGTCCAGCACCGCGACCGCCCGCACCCCAACAGCTACGTGGGGCCGGGCAAGCTCCCCGAGATCAAGGAGGCCGCCCGCCGCGCGGACGCGAACGTGATCGCCTGTGACGACGAGCTCACGCCCCGTCAGGAGCGCAACCTCGAGGCCGAGCTCGGGCTGCCCGTCGTCGACCGCACCGCCGTCATCCTCGACATCTTCGCCGGCCACGCGAACTCCTCGGAGGGCAAGCTCCAGGTCGAGCTCGCCCAGCTCGAGTACAACCTCGCGCGGATGCGCGGCCTGTGGACGCATCTCGAGCGCCTCGGCGGCGGCATCGGGACGCGTGGCCCGGGCGAGTCGCAGATCGAGACCGACCGGCGCCTGGCGCGGGACCGCATCGCCGCGCTGAAGCGCAAGCTCGCTGGCGTGAGCGGCTCGCGGATGATCATGCGCGCCGAGCGCGAGCGCGGCCACGTGTCGCGGATCGCGCTCGCCGGCTACACGAACGCGGGCAAGTCGACGCTGCTGAACGCGCTCACCGGCGCCCACGTCGGCGTGCGCGACCGGCTGTTCCACACGCTCGACCCGAGCACTCGGGCGCTGCGCCTCGACGGCCGCCCGTACCTGCTCACCGACACCGTCGGCTTCATCCGCAAGCTGCCCCACCAGCTCGTCGACGCGTTCGCCGCCACGCTCGAGGAGACGCGCACCGCCGACCTCATCCTCCACGTCGTCGACGCCTCGGCCGACGAGGCGACGATGACCGAGATGCTCCAGGCCGTCGACGCCGTCCTCGACGAGATCGGCGCCGACGACCGCCCGCGCCTGCTCGTGCTCAACAAGGCCGACGTCCTCGACGCGGAGCGCCGCGAGGAGCTGGCGCTCGCGCACGCCGACGGCGTGCTGGTCTCCGCGTTGACCGGCGAGGGGCTCGACGCGCTCGGCGAGCGCATCGAGCGCGCCTTCCGCGCGACGCTGCGCGCCGTCGACCTGCTCGTGCCGTTCGCGGAGGGCGGACGGCTCGCGGAGCTCCACGACCTCGTTGGCGACCTCGAGCGCACCGACACCGCGGAGGGCGTCCGCGTCCGCGCCCGCGTGCCGGCCGGGGTCGCCGAGCGCTTCGCCCGCTTTTCCGTCGACGGCGCCTGAGCGGTCGATCGTCGTCTCTGCCCTCGTCCGGCGAACCGGGACAGGCCTCTTGGCCGGCCCGGTTCCGGCGGCGACCGGCAGAGGCGACGAGCACCGCTCAGGCGCCGTCGACTACCGACTAGCACTAGCGACTACCGCTGATCGCCCGAGCCCGCGAGCACGCCGCGCCGCGCGCGCGAGCGGAGCTTCTCGAGGTTCGCGAGCGCGAGCGCCTCGAGGTCGAGGTCGGCCTCGGTGGCGATCTGGGCGACGTACCAGAGGACGTCGCCGAGCTCGCCGGCCAGCGCCGCGCGGCGCTCCTCGCTCATGATCCCGCCGTCGTCGCGCAGGAGTTTCTTGACCTTCTCGGCGACCTCGCCCGCCTCGCCCGCGAGCCCGAGCGTGGGGTAGACGAGGTTCTCGCCCACGTCCGGATACGTCGCCGTGCGCCTCGAGGCGCGCTGGTACTCGGACAGCCGCATGGCGCGCGACGCTACATGTCCGTACGGACAGCCGCACCGTGACGGCCCCGGGCGCGAACTACCGTGTCGCCCCGCATGCCCGAAGCGATGGCCGAGCCCACGATCTCCACCCCTCGCCTCGTCGCCCTCGTGGCGCTGGCGCTGCTCGTCGTCTGCGTCGCGGCCTTCGCCGCCGCCGAGCTGCTCAAGCACACGCGCCGCGAGACGACGACGGTGCCGCGCCACGTCGACCGCGTCGTCGTCGACGCCGGCTCGGGAGATCTGCGGCTGCAGGGCGGCGAGGGCAGTCGCGTGGTGGTCGAGCAGAACCTGCAATGGCTCTGGCGCCGGCCCAAGGTCTCGATGCGGGTCGTCGGCTCGGTCCTGCGCGTCTCGAGCTCGTGTCCGACCGGCGGCCCCGTGAACCGCTGCAAGGCCGACCTCGCGCTGACGATCCCGTTCGACGCCGACGTGAAGGTCGTCGGCGACGCGAGCGAGATCCACGCCGAGCGGCTCGCCGGCCACCTCGAGCTGGCGACGGACGACGGCGCGATCCACGGCGCCGACCTCAACCCGATCAGCCTCTACGCCGACGCCGTCGCCGGCGACGTGGACCTCGAGTTCTCCACGCAGCCCGTCACGGTGAGTGCGACCTCGAACGCCGGCGACGTCAGCGTGAGCCTGCCCTCGGGCGGCGAGTACCGCGTCGACGCCACGACGAATGCGGGCGACGTCGAGGTCGCGGGGCTCGTCCGCAACGACCGCGCGCTGCGCTCGATCTCCGCGGCGACGGACGCGGGCGACGTCCGCGTCGAGGGCCGCACCTAGGCGCGGCCCTCGCGCGGCGCACGCTGACGCGCTAGCTCGAGATCAGCTTGAACTGCTTGAGGTAGGCCTGGGCGGCCTGCTGCGGCGTGTCCTTGTCGAGGTCCACCCGCGCGTTGAGCTCCTGCATGACGTCGGCGGTGAGGTTCTTGTTGACCGCGGCGATGACCTTCGGCAGGTCGGGTCCGGCCTTCTGGGCCGTCGAGGTCTTCATCAGGAACGTCGAGTTGTAGGGCGGGAACATGTTCTTGTCGTCCTGGAGCAGGACCTCGTCGTTGCGCTTGATCTGCGGGTCGGTCGTGAAGACGATCGAGACGTCGGCCTGGCCGCTGGTCAGCACCTCGTGGCGCTGGGCGATGTCGACGGGGACGAACTTCTTGAACTTCAGCCCGTAGACCTGCTCCAGGCCGAGCAGGCAGTCACGGCGCGTGCGGCACTCGGGCGAGCCGTAGAGCGTCAGGCTCGAGGCCTTGGACTTAAGGTCGGAGATCTTCGTGACGCCGAGCTGATCGGCCTTCTTCTTGAGCAGCCCGACCTCGTTGGACGACGTGAACGGCGTCGGCGGGAAGGCCTCGATTCCCTGCTTGGCCATGCCGGCCTTGACCTGGTCGTAGGCCTCGCCCGGGTCCGTGGGCAGCTTCGCCGCGGGCACGTTGAGGAACGAGAGCAGCGCCGTGCCCGTGTATTCCGGGTAGCCGGAGATCTGGCCGCCCTTCAGTGCTTTCAGCGCGGTCTGCTCGTCGCCGAGGTTCAGCGCCTTCTTGACGTTGTAGCCCGCGGCCTGGAAGGCCTGGGCGTAGATCTCGCCGAGGACCTTCTGCTCGGTGAAGTTCTTGGAGCCGACGGTCAGCGTCACCTTGCCGTTGGCCGAGTCCTTCTTGATCGCGGCGCCGGTCGCCGCGCTGGAGCTCGACGTCGACGGCGCCGACGACGAGGACGAGTTGTCGTCCGAGCCGCACGCCGCGAGGACGAGGGCCAGGGCGAGGACGGCCGCGAGGGCCGGGATGATGCGTCGGATGCTCATGATGCGGATGCGATCCTCCTCTTGGGTACGGCGAGTCGGAGCCCGCGCTGGCGCGGCGCGGCCTCGGCGAGCTTGATGCCCTCGGGCGTCAGCGCCCGCTGGACGGCCGACAGGCCGACCTCGGCGGCCACGGCCAGCACCGCGACGACGATGGCCGCTCCCAGCCGGCCCGCGTCCCCGTAGCTCGAGGGGTTGATGATGGGGTCGCCGAGCGTCACTACGCCGGCGGCGGGGCCGAGCGTGGCGGTGGCGAGGACGTTGACGGTCGAGGTCTTCACCCCGCCGAAGATCAGCGGCAGCGCCAGCGGGAGCTCGACGCGGCTCAGGATCTGCGTGCCCGTGAGCCCCATGCCACGCGCGGCGTCGACCGTGTCGGGGTCGACGCCGCGCACGCCGGTGTAGGCGTTGAGCAGGATCGGCGGGATCGCGAGCAGGACGAGCGCGAGCGTGATGTTGAAGAAGCCCGCGCCGAGCGCGGCGAAGAAGAGGAAGACGACGCCGATCGACGGCACCGCGCGCCCGGCGTTCGTCACCGAGATGACGAGGAAAGAGCCGCGCCCGGTGTGCCCGAGCCAGGTCCCGAGGGGCAGTGCGATCGCACTGGCCGCCGCGACGGCCACGACCGTGATCAGCACGTGCTCGCGCAGGAGCGGCAGCAGCTGCGTGCCGCCGACCTCGGCCCCGCCGCGGCTCGTCTGCTTGACGAAGATGAAGTGGATGGCGTCCCCGAGCTCGCCGAGGAAGGCGAACGTCGCGTGCATCAGGCGGCCCGCGCTCGGGTCCACGGGGTGAGGAGCCGCTGGGTGAGGAGCAGCAGCCCGTCGAGGGCGACTGCCATCACGACGCACAGCCCGCCGGCGGCGACGACGTTCGAGTCGAACGCCTTGTCGGCCTCCATCGGCTCTCCGAGCCCGCCGGCGCCCGCGTAGAACGCGAGCGCGGCGAGGCCGACCGTCGTCGTCGCGGCGATCCGCAGCCCGGCCATGATCGCCGGCAGCGCGAGCGGGAGCTCGACCCGCCACAGGAGCTGGCGCTCGGTGAGCCCCATTCCGCGGCCGGCGTCGCGCGCCTCGGCGGGCACGCCGTCGAGGCCGTCGACGATGTTGCGGAAGAGGATGAGCAGCGTGTAGGCGGTCAGCGCGATGATCGCCGTCGTGCGCCCGCGCCCGGTGATCGGCAGGAGGATGAAGAACGCCGCGAGGCTCGGGATCGTGTAGAGGATCCCGGTGATCTGGGTCACCGGCGCGACGAGCCAGCGGCGCCGGTGGGCGAGCAGCGCGAGGGCGAAGGCAACGAGGAAGCCGAGGCCGACCGAGACGACGACGAGCACGAGGTGCTGCTCGAACGGCGTCGTGTAGCGGTCGAGGTGGTGGACGATCCAGCTCGGGCAGAAGCCGTTGGTCTCCACGCACTTGTCGACGCCCGACGCGCGGTTGCGGAAGAAGCCTCCTTCCGACTGGGCGAGGACGAGCGTCGAATCGAGCGTCACGCCGGCGCGACCTCGCCCTCGGCCTCGGGCACGAGGAACTCGTGGATGATCTCGATCGAGAGGACGCCGACGACCCGGCCCGAGGGCTCGACCACGGCCCCGTACTGGACCTGGCTGGTCAGCAGCTCGCTCAGCGCGTCGCGCAGCACGTCGTCGCACTCGACGGTCTGGACGGGCGAGCCCGTCCCGGGCTCGATTCGCTCACCGCGCAGATCGTCCTCGTCGAGCCAGGCGACGGGTCGGCCGTCGTCATCGACGACCAGCGGGTAGGAGACGTCCGACCCGGCGATGGCCTCGTGCGCCGCCGCGACCGTGTCGCCGACCCGCACGCGCGGCGCCGTCCACAGGTCGACGTCGCGCACGCGCCGCAGCGCGAGGCGCTTCAGCGCGCGGTCGGCGCCGACGAAGTCCTCGACGAAGTCGTCGGCCGGGTGCATGAGCAGCTCCGCCGGCTTGGCGTACTGGGCGAGCACGCCGCCCTTCTTGAGGATCGCGATGCGGTCGCCCATCTTGATCGCCTCGTCGATGTCGTGGGTGACGAAGACGATCGTCTTGCGCAGCTCGCTCTGCAGGCGCAGGAACTCGTTCTGGAGGCGCTCGCGATTGATCGGGTCGATCGCGCCGAAGGGCTCGTCCATGAGCATGAGCAGAGGGTCGGCGGCGAGGGCTCGCGCCACGCCGACGCGCATCAACGCCAGCCGCTTCAGCGCGCGGTCGGCGCCGACGAAGTCCTCGACGAACTCATCGGCCGGGTCCATCAGGATCTCGGCCGGGGTCGCGTACTGGGCGACTTTGCCGCCCTCGTGC
>DATNGY010000153.1:0-4009 GCA_035605735.1 Solirubrobacteraceae bacterium | reverse complement strand
ACGCGCAGGACCGGGAGGTGGGCCGCCGTCCGCGCGAAGCGCCGCAGCGCGACGGCGCTCGCGATGAACGCGACGAACGTCAGCAGCGCGATCGCGGGGCGCTCGGGCCGCGGCGCGACCGAGGCCGCGGCCGCCGTCGCTGCGAGCGCGGCGTACGGAAGGCGCTCGAACGCGCGCGCGAGCTGCGCGCGCACACGACCGCCTCGGGCCGCGCCGCGGCGGCGCCGCACCGGAACGCTCAACAGCTCAGCCGGGAGAAGACCGGCGCGGGCAGCGTCCTCTGCGACGCCCCACCGGCCTTCGCGTCGACCTTTGGCGTCCGTGATGTTGACGCCCCCCGTTCACGGTGATCGCTCCTTTCCCCCCGGATCTCCTGTACGACCTACTTCGTCGCCACGACCCCGGTGGATGAGCGCTATCGCGCCGAGGTGTCATCCATCGAACGTTTGCGCGGCGTCAGGCGAGCAGCGAGGTCGCCGCCATCCGCTCGGGCAGCGTCCCCAGCCGCTCGCGCGACTCGGCGCTGAAGACGAAGCGCACGTGGCGCGCCGCGACCGCGTCGCCCCAGCCGATCATCGGCGTCGCGGCGATCGCGCCGTGCTCGAGGAGCCGGCGCGAGGCCTCCGCCGACTCGACGCCGAGGGCGGCGACGTCGAGCAGCAGCGACCAGCCGCCACCCGGCCGCACGAGCGGCCAGTCGGGCAGCAGCTCGAGGATGAGGTCGCGGCGCGCCTGCAGCTCGGCCACGCACGCGGCGACGTGGTCCTGGTCGCCCTCGAGCACCGCGGTGGCGGCCGCCCGGGCCACGCCGACCGGCGTCGTCGTGTTGTAGACGTGGGTCCAGCCGACGTCGTCGATCAGCGGACGCGGCCCGGCGACCCAGCCCACGCGCCAGCCGATCATCCGGAACTCCTTCGACATCGAGCCGACGACGAGTGTGCGCTCGGGCAGGCCGTCGTACCGCACGGGGTTCACGTACGGGCGGTCGTCGAAGAGCAGGCGCTCCATCGCCGCGTCGAGGATCAGCACGAGGTCGCGGTCGGTGCACAGGTCGCAGACCGCGTCCCAGTCGTCGGCGTCGAACGTGCCGCCCGAGGGCATCGACGGGCTCATGAGCAGCAGCGCGCGCGTGCGCGTCGTGACCGCCGCCTGCAGCGCGTCGCGCTCCAGGCGCCACTCGCCGTCGACGACGGCGAACGGCGCGTAGCGCGGCTCCCCGCCGACGAGGTGGACGCGGTTGACGAGGCCCGCGTACGTGGGGTCGGTGAGCAGGACCTCGTCGCCGGGGTCGACCGTCGCCAGCAGCGCGTCGAGGATGCCCTCCATGCCGCCGCTCGTGATGACGATCTCCGTCCGCGGCTCGTAGCGGTGGCCGGTGCGCTCGGCCAGCAGCTCGGCGACCGCCGCGCGCAGGGCGTCGTCGCCGGTGAACGGGAGCCACGAGTTGGCCTCCGGCGTCTCGAGCGCCGAGCGCGTGACCGGGATCGCCTCCGGCGGCAGCGGCAGGTTCGTGTCGAGGTTCTCCAGGCGCAGGACGGGCCAGCGCGCGCTCGCGGTCTCGGCCGCTCGCGCAACGGCGTCGATGCCGAAGCCGCGGATCGGCTCCATCCTGCGCGCGCTGTGGACGGGCACGGCGCCATCCTCTCAAGACTGAATTAGGCTCGCGGCCCATGGCGACGCGGACCGAGCGGATCTCGTGGTTCCCCGTGCCCGACGAGCACGAGCTGCCCGCCGACCTGCAGGGCCTGTTCCGGGCCGCGCGCGAGCGCATCGGCTTCGTCCCGAACGTCTTTCGGACCTACGCGTACCGGCCCGAGCGCCTCTCGGCGTGGTTCGCGCACTTCCGTCTCTTGCACGAGCCGACGCCGGGCCTCTCGGAGGCCGAGCGGGAGATGATCGCGGTCGTCGTGTCGATGGCCAACGGCCGCCTGTACTGCCTCGTCGCCCACGGCGCGGCGCTGCGCGAGGCGTGGGGCGACCCGGTCATGGCCGACCGCATCACGCTCGACTGGCGGCGCGCCGACGGGCTGAGCGACCGCCAGCGCGCGATCTGCGCCTTCGCGGAGCGGGTGACGCTGCGCCCCGTCGAAGCGACCGAGGACGACCTCGAGGGCCTCCGCGCCCAGGGCCTGTCCGACGAGGACGCGTGGGACGTCGTCGAGATCGCGGCGATGTACAACTTCACCAACCGCCTGGCGCTCGCCACGGGCCAGATCCCCAACCCCGAGTACCATGCGCTCGCGCGGTAGCCGCGGCATGCGCAGACGCGAGCGTCGGCTAGGTTCACGCACCGCGGTCGCCCTCGCGGTGGTGGCGGCGGCGACGACGGGCCTGACGGCCGAGGCGCCGACCCTCGCCGGGGCGAGCGGCGACGCGTCCCGGCCCGCCCTGCGCAAGCCCGTGCACGATCCCGCCCGTAAGCACCGCCGCGTCCGCGCGGCCGACGTGCTCCCGCTCGCCATGGGCATCTACCCGGGCGGCGGCGCGGGGACGGTCGGCCCCGCGGGCGCGCTCCGGCCCGAGGACCCTGCGCTGCGCCTCGCGGCGCTGCGGACGCTGCGCGGCGGCGCGCGGCCGTTCGTCCTGCACCTCTACGACTCCTACGTGCGCGCGGCCGACGCGGACGCCGTCCCTGCGGAGCTCGCGGCGCAGATCGCCGAGTACACCGCCGAGGGCTTCGACGTCGAGCTGGTGCTGACCTACCGCCCGGAGCGGCCCGGCGGCGACGTCGGCGGCTTCGTCCGCTTCGTGCGCGCCCGCGTGCGCCAGCTCGGGCCGAATCCCGGGCTGAGCCACCTGCAGGTCACGAACGAGGTCAACGTCCGCAACGCGCCCGGCGCGGCCGACGGCGCCTACCGGGGCGCGCGCCGGGCGCTCGTGAGCGGAGTCATCGCGGCGCACGACGAGGCGGCTCGCGCCGGCCTGGCCCGGCGCCTGCGCGTGGGCTTCAACTGGGCCTACCAGCGCGGCCGGGCCGAGACCGCGTTCTTCGCCGGGCTCGGCGTCCGCGGCGGCCGGCGCTTCGCGCGCGCCGTCGACTGGGTCGGTCTCGACGCCTACCCCGGCACGTGGGGGCCGGCGCTCGCGCCGGGCGACCCCGCCGCCGCCGTGCGCGCGGCGACCTTCGCCGCCCTGCGCACGCTGCGCCGCGACCTGCTCCCGCTCGCGCGCCTCGGGCGCGCCGACCTCCACGTCTCCGAGAGCGGCTACCCGACCGGGCCCGGGCGCTCGGAGGCGATGCAGGAGACCGTCCTGCGCGCGATCGTCCGGGCGGTCGCCGACGCGCGCGAGCGCTACGGCGTCACGGACTTCCGCTGGTTCGACCTGCGCGACGCGCACTCCGCGAGCGCGAGCTTCGAGAGCCGGTACGGCCTCATGCGCGACGACTACGCGCCGAAGCCCGCGTTCGAGGCCTACCGCCAGCTCATCGCGTCGCTGAGTTGACGCCGCGCGCGAAGGCCCGGCGCGCGCTCGCCGAGCTGTCGATGCGCCAGTCGGTCTCCTTGCGCAGGTTGAACCAGACGAGCGAGCGGACGTAGGGACGCCGGCGCAGCTCGGCGAAGAGCCCGTCGATCCACGCGGCCTTCGAGCCGCCGGCCCCGTCGCTCGCGACCTCGGCGAGCTCGAGTGGCTTGGACGGGTCGAGCGCGTGGAGCGCGTCGAGCGAGGGGCCGAAGGCGTCGGCGAACGACCGCCACCTGCGCCCGAAGAGCTTCGTCCCGCCGTTGAAGCCCGAGACGGCGATGACGTCGACCTCGTCGGAGCCCGGATAGAGGTCGGCGCGCGCGGCGCCGGCGACGGGCGACCACACCCACGTGACGTTCGTTGCGCCCTCCGCGGCGAAGATCGCGTGGACGTGGCGCCAGGCCCGCACGTAGTCGCCCGGGCGGTTGCCGTTGACGGCCTCGGCCCAGGGATAGGCGTGGGCGTTCATCTCGTGGGCGAAGCGCACGCGCACCGGGCCGCCGTAGGCGGCGATCTCGCGCGCCCAGCGCCGGACGTACGCGTC
>DATNGY010000152.1:0-4406 GCA_035605735.1 Solirubrobacteraceae bacterium | reverse complement strand
CAAGCGCGTCTACCTGACGAACTCGCTCTACGCGGCCTGGGACGCGCAGTTCTACCCCGAGGGCATCGACGGCTGGCTCGTCAAGCTAGACGCGGAGAACGGCTTCGCCGTCGATCCGGACTTCTTCGTGGAGTTCCACGGCGAGCGCCCGCACCAGGTGCGCCTGCAGGGCGGGGACGCGAGCTCGGACTCCTACTGCTTCCCGTCGTGAGCTCGACGACCGCGTGGCTGACCCTGGCCGGGCTCGGCGCCTACCACGGCGTCAACCCGGCCATGGGCTGGCTCTTCGCGGTCTCGCGCGGGATGACCGGAGGCGGCCGGCGGGCGGTGATGCGCTCGCTCGGCCCGATCGCGCTGGGCCACGAGCTCTCGATCGCGCTCGTCGCGGCGATCGTTCTCGGCCTCAGCGCGACCGTCGACACGCGCGCGCTGCACGTGGGGTGCGCGGCGCTCCTGCTCGCCTTCGGGCTCTTCCGGTTCGTCAAGCCGCGCGCACACCCGCGCTGGACGACGATGCGCGTCAACGACCGCGAGCTCACGCTGTGGTCGTTCTTGATGTCGAGCGCCCACGGGGCCGGGCTCATGGTCGCCCCGGTCCTCATCGGGCTCGGGGCCGCCGGCGCCGACCACCACCGCGCCGAGACGGCGATGATGACCGGCCTCGGGCTCAGCACGAGCGCCGTCGGCATCGCGCTGCACGTCGGCGCGATGCTCGTCGTCATGGGCCTCGTGGCCTTCGTCGTCTACGAGCGCCTCGGCGTCCGCGTACTGCGCAGCGCGTGGCTGAACACCGAGCAGGTCTGGGCCGGCGCGTTCGTGATGGCGGCGGCGATCACGCTCGTGAGCTGAGGGCGACGCCCGTGTAGGGTCGAGGGCCGCCCATGCCCAGCCTCGAGCTGCACCTGCTCGGCGGGTTCTCCGCGAAGGTCGACGGCGTGGCCGTCGACGACCGGGCGTGGCGCCTGCGCAAGGCCAAGACGCTCGTCAAGCTCGTCGCCGTCGCGCCGGAGCGCTGCGTGCACCGCGACGTCGCCGCCGAGGCGCTGTGGCCGGATCGCGATGCGCGCGCCGCGGCTAACAACCTGCACCAGGCGCTGCATGCCGCGCGGCGCGCCCTCGGCAGCGCGGACGCGCTCGCGCTCGTCGACGCGACGGTCGCACTCGCGCCCGACGTGCGCGTCGACGCCGCCGACTTCGAGGCCGCCGCCTCCGCCGCCCGCGGCACCGGGCGGCCGCAGGCGCTGCGCGACGCGCTCGCGCTCCACGGCGGCGAGCTGCTGCCCGAGGACCGCTACGAGTCGTGGGCGCACGCCCGGCGCGAGGCGCTGCGCGAGCAGCACGTCGCGCTCTGCCTCGAGCTGGCCGAGCTCGAGGGCGACGCCCCCGAGGCCGCCGCCGCGCTCCAGCGCGCGCTCGTCGCCGCCCCGCTGCACGAGCCCGCGCACCGCGCGCTCATGCGCTTCTATGCCCGCACGGGCCGCCGTCAGGAGGCGCTCGCGCACTTCGAGGAGCTGCGGGAGGCGCTGCGCCGCGACCTGGGCGCCGACCCCGACGCCGAGACGCGCGCCCTCTATCGCGAGCTGCTTCGCGAGCCCGACGCCGAGGGGCCGCGCGACAACCTCCCGCGCGCGCTGACGAGCTTCGTGGGCCGCGGGCGCGAGCAGGCGGAGATCGCCCGTGCGCTCGAGCGCACGCGACTGCTTACGCTGACCGGTCCCGGCGGCTGCGGCAAGACGCGGCTCGCCCTCGAGGTCGGCCGCGCGGCCCTGGACGCGACGCCCGACGGCGTCTGGCTCGTCGAGCTCGCGGGGCTCGGCGATCCGGCTCTGGTTCCCCAGGCCGCGCTCACGGCGCTCGGCGTCCCGGTGCCCGCGCAGCGCCCCGCGCTCGACGCGCTCGTCGGCCACCTCGCGGGGCGGCGAGCGCTGCTCGTGCTCGACAATTGCGAACACCTCGTCGCGGCGTGCGCGCACCTCGCCGAGGCGGTGCTTCTCGGCGCGCCCGCCGTGCGCCTGCTCGCGACGAGCCGCGAGCCGCTGCACTGCCCGGGCGAGATGACGTGGCGCGTGCCGTCGCTCTCGCTCCCCGAGGGCGACGACCTGAGCCACTCAGAGGCCGCGCGGCTCTTCGCCGACCGCGCCGCGGCGGCGCACCCGGGCTTCGAGACCGGCCCGGACACGGCCGCCGCCGTGGCCGAGCTGTGCCGGCGCCTGGACGGGATGCCGCTCGCGCTCGAGCTCGCGGCCGCACGCACGGCCGCGCTCTCGCCCGCCCAGATCGCCTCGCGCCTGGCCGACAGCCTCGACGTGCTCGCCGCCGGCAGCCGGACCGCGCTGACGCGCCAGCAGACGCTGCGGGGGACCATCGCCTGGAGCCACGACCTCCTGACGGGCTCCGAGCGCGTCCTCTTCCGCCGGCTCGCGGTCTTCGCCGGCGGGTTCTCGCTCGACGCCGCGGAGAGCGTCTGCGCCGGCGGACCGATCGAGCGCCGACGGGTCGTCGACCTGCTCGCGCGGCTCGTCGACAAGTCGCTCGTCGTCGCCGAGGAGGCGCACGACGAGGTGCGCTACCGGCTGCTCGACACGATCCGGCACTTCGCGGGCGAGCGCCTCGAGGACTCCGCCGAACGCGACCGCGTCGCGCTGCGCCACCTCGACTGGTGCCTGGCGCTCGCCGCCGCGCACGACCCGATGTCCGCCGGGCGCCGGCGCTCGCTGCGCCGCCTCGAGCTCGACCACGACAACCTGCGCGCCGGGCTGGAGTTCGCGCTGCGCCACGACCCGCCGGGCGCGCTGCTGCTCGCCACACGCCTGTGGCGCTTCTGGCTGGATCGCAGCACGTTCGTCGAGGGGACACGCTGGCTGCGCGCCGTGCTGGACGCGGCCCCCGAGGCCACGCCGCTGCGGGTGGAGGCGCTGCTCGCGCTCGCCGGGCTCGCGCTGCGCCGCGGCGACACCGACGCCTCGCGCGAGTCCGTCGACGAGGCCGTGCGCACGACGCGCGCGCTGAGCGACGAGCCCGCCGAGGTGGCGGCGCTGACCGAGCAGGCGGTGCTCGAGCACTTCGCGATCGACCGCCCGCGCGCGGACGCGCTGCTCACCGAGGCGCGGGCGCGCGCCGAGCGCCTGGGCGATCCGCGGCTGGTCGCGGACGCCCTGCACGCCTCGGCCTTCGTGGCGTGGAACCGGTCTGACGCCGCCGAGGTCCGCGCGTGGCTCGAGCAGGCGCTCGCGCGCCTGCACGAGCTGCCCGACGACGACGAGCCGTTCCTGCACGGCGTGACGCTCGGCGTGTGCGTGCTCGCAGAGCGGCCGGGGGTGCCGCCGCGCGTGCTCTTCGAGGAGACCGCGATGCTCTTCCACCGCTTTCCGCGCGCGCCGGCGCTCGGGTACGCGCTCGGCAACCTCGCCTGGGCGGCCCGGGCACTCGGCGATGTCGACGCCGCGCGCGCGGCGCTCGACGAGGCGCTGGCCCGCTTCCGCGCGATCGGCGACACGCCGGGCGAGGCCTTCGTGTTGTCCCACCGCGGGCACCTCGAGCGCGCGGCCGGCGACCCCGAGGCCGGCGCGGCCCCGGTGCGCGAGGCGCTCGCTCTCCGGCGCGAGCTCGGCGACTGGCGCGCGGTGTCGATGGCGCTCCTGGCCATCGCGACGCTCCAGGGCGCGGCCGGCGACCTCGACGCGGCGCGGCTGGGCCTGAGCAAGGTTCGCGCGCGCCACGAAGCCGTCGACGACGCGCCGGGGCTCGCGGGGACGCTCTCGAACTGGGGCGTCGTCGAGGAGGGCGCCGGCGAGGTCGAGCGCGCAGCCGCGCTCTTCGCCGAGGCGGCCGAGCTGTGGGACCGCCAGCACTACGCGCGCTGGACGGCGTGGCTGCGCTTCGCCGAGCACGACGCGCTGACGGCGCTCGGCGACGCCGACGGCGCGGCCGCCGCGCTGACCGAGGCCGCGGCCACGTTCGCGCGCATCGGCGACCAGCGCGGGATCGCCCACGCGGCGAGTGCGGGCGCAAAGGCTTAGCAAAGCGGGCGCAAAGGGCGCCCGCCTAGGGTCGCGGACGACCCCCATCCCAAGAAAGGGAGACACGACCTTGGCTACCATCGACACACGCCCGCCGCTCGCCGCGGGCGCCCTGCAGGAGCTGCGCGACGCCGTCCGCGGCGAGGTGCTCGCGCCCGGCGACCCCGGCTACGACGCGGCGCGCCCGCTCTGGAACGCGATGTTCGACGACGTCCGCCCGGCGCTCATCGTCCGCTGCGCCGGGGCTGCCGACGTCATGCGCGCGGTCGAGCTCGCGCGCAGCGAGGACCTCGAGATCGCCGTCCGCGCCGGCGGACACTCGCTGCCCGGGTTCTCGACCGCCGACGGCGGGCTCGTCATCGACCTCGCGCCGATGCGCGGCGTGCG
>DATNGY010000151.1:0-2171 GCA_035605735.1 Solirubrobacteraceae bacterium | reverse complement strand
TCCTGTGCTCGGGTGGGGGCGGTCCGGCGTCGGGGGCGGTGGGGTGCGGCTGGCTTGGTGGGCACCATGCGGACGGTCGGTGCTCGCGCTCGTCAGGAGTCGCCGGACGGCGCACGGCTCGCGGCGCGCGGCGTGCGTGGGCGCTTCGCCGCGGCGGTCGCGCCGGAGAGCCGCTCCGGGCCCGAGATCCAGGTTCTGCACCGTAGGCGTGCAAACCTGGAAGTCGACCAAGCCGGCGTCGCCACCCCGCTCTCCGACTCGGAGCTCGACGCCCGGCGCCCGGGTCACCCACGGTGCCCGCCACATCGCTCTGCAAGGAGGGCCGCCCTCGATGCCGAGCGCGACCACCATGCGCACGGAGCGCCGCGGCGTCCGCGCCCACCTGAGCAACCGGATGCTCACACCCGCTCAAACGGTGCGGGGAGCCTCCTGGCTACCGCGCGCGCTCGCGCACGACGTCGCGCGGGCGCTTGTCGTCGCGCAGGCCGAGGAAGCGCGGCTGGCGCAGGCGCCCGGCGGTCGTCCACTCGGCGAAGCCGACCTGGGCGACGAGCTCCGGTCGCGCCCAGTGGACGCCCTTGGGCACCGGCTTGACTGCGTCGAAGGGCGAGCGGTCGATCTCGCGCGGCTCCAGCAGCTTCACGAGCCGCCGCAGCGTGGGCTCGTCGTAGCCCGTGCCGACCTTGCCTGCGTAGCGCAGGGCGCCGTCCTCGTGGTAGCCCACGAGCAGCGCGCCGAGGCCGACGCGGCTGCCCGCCGGGTCGGTCCAGCCCCCGACGACGAACTCCTGCTCCCAGGCGCACTTGAGCTTGAGCCAGTCCTTCGCCCGCCCGGCGCGGTAGGGCGCGTCGGCGCGCTTGGCGATGAGGCCCTCCCAGCCCGCAGCGCACGCCGCGGCGAAGCGCTCGCGCGCCTCGCTCCCCGGCCACGCCTCGGTCAGCTGCAGAGCGCGAGCGGGAGCGATCACCTCGGCGAGGCGCGCGCGGCGCTCGCTCAGCGGCTTGCGGCGCAGGTCCTCCCCGTCGAGCGCGAGCAGGTCGAAGACGCAGAGCACGACGGGGAACTCGGCGACGAGCGCCGCCGGCGGATGCGCCACGCCGAGGCGCTGCTGGAGGCGCGAGAACGACGACGCCTCCCCCTCGAAGGCGACGACCTCGCCGTCGAGCACGAACGCGGACGAGCGCTGCCTGCGCAGCGCCTCGGTCACCTCGGGGTAGACCGCGGTCGCCTCGTGCGCCGTGCGCGTGAGCAGCCTGACGTCGCCGCCCTCGCGCCGCGCGAGGAGCCTGACGCCGTCGAGCTTGCGCTCCAGCCGCCAGCCGTCGTCGAAGTCGCGACGGTCGCTCAGCGTCGCGAGCATCGGCGTCACGGCGGCGGCCATGCCCGCATCCTGCCAGCCGCGCGCGCTCAGGCCAGCGCGGCCCGAAGCGGCGCGCGCGCCGCACGCGGCGCGACCCGGCCCACGCGGATCGCGTCGCAGCCGACCCACGACGCGGCCTCACGGAGCGCGCGGGCGAGCGCGTCGACGGCCCGCGGCTCGACGCTCACCGTCCGCGCGTGCAGCGTCGACCCCTCGCGCTTGGGGTCGACGCGGCCCGCGAGCCGCCCGCCGGCCAGCAGCGGCATCGCGTAGTAGCCGTGCTCGCGCTTGTGCGCCGGCGTGTAGGCCTCGATACGGTGCACGAAGCCGAAGATGCGCTCGGTCCGTCGGCGGTCCCAGACGAGGGAGTCGAAGGGGGAGACCAGCGTCGTGCGGTGACGTCCGCGCACCGGCGCTTCGAGGGCGGCGGGGTCGGCCCACGCCGGGGCGCCCCAGCCCTCGACCTCTACGGGCACGAGCCCGGACTCGGCGACGACCGCCTCGACCCGGTCGCGCTTGAGCCGGTGCGCCTCCGCGAGATCGGCCGCCGTGGCGACGCCGAGCGTGCGGCCGGCCTGCGCGACGAGCGCGCGCAGGCACGCCTCGTCGTCGGGCTCGGAGCCGAGCACGGCGGCGGGCAGCGCGCGCTCGGGGAGGTCGTAGACGCGCCGCCACCCGCGGCGGCTCGTGCAGACGACCTCGCCGATGTCGAGCAGCCACTCGACGGCGACTTTGACCTCCGACCAGTCCCACCACTCGCTCGTGCGGCGCGCGCCGCCGAGCTCGGTGACGGTCATCGGGCCCTCGTCGC
>DATNGY010000150.1:0-3096 GCA_035605735.1 Solirubrobacteraceae bacterium | reverse complement strand
AGCTCGGCCTCATCGACGCGACCGTGCGCACGAGCGCGTACCGCAGCGGGCGGCGCGCGCTCGCGTTCAAGCTGCGCTCGGACGACGTGCCCGCGATCCCGCGCCCCGCGCCGCTGTTCGAGATCTACGTCCACGCCCCGGAGGTCGAGGGCATCCACCTGCGCGGCGGGCGCATCGCCCGCGGCGGGATCCGCTGGTCGGATCGCATGGATTACCGCACGGAGGTCTTCGGACTGATGCGCGCGCAGATGACCAAGAACGCGGTCATCGTCCCCGACGGCGCCAAGGGCGGCTTCTACCTGCGCCGGCCGCCGCCGGACCCGGCCGCGCTGCGCGCGGAGGTCGAGCGCCAGTACGTGACGTACATCTCGTCGCTGCTCGACGTCACCGACAACCTCGTCGACGGCGAGGTCGTCCACCCCGAGGGCGTGCGCGTGCTCGACGAGGACGACACGTACCTCGTCGTCGCCGCGGACAAGGGGACGGCGACGTTCTCGGACACCGCGAATCGGATCGCCGGGCGCTACGGCTTCTGGCTCGGCGACGCCTTCGCCTCCGGCGGCTCCAACGGCTACGACCACAAGGCGCTCGGGATCACCGCGCGCGGCGCGTGGGAATCGCTGCGCCGCCATTTCCGCGACCTCGACCGCGACCCGTCGGTCGACGTCTTCACGGCCGTCGGCATCGGCGACATGTCCGGCGACGTCTTCGGCAACGGGATGCTGCTCAGCGACCGCATCAAGCTCGTCGCCGCCTACGACCACCGCCACATCTTCGTCGACCCCGATCCGCGTCCGGCCGAGTCGTTCGCCGAGCGCCGCCGGCTCTTCGAGCTCGAGCGCTCGAGCTGGGACGACTTCGACCGCGACGTCATCTCCGAGGGCGGCGGCGTGTGGCCGCGCAGCGCGAAGTCGATCGCGCTCTCCGAGCCGGCGCGCGCGGCGCTCGGGATCGAGGACTCCGGTCCGCTCGACCCGACCGAGGTCGTCCGGGCGATCCTGCGCGCGCCCGTCGACGTGCTCTGGAACGGCGGGATCGGCACCGTCGTCAAGGCCTCGACCGAGACCGACGCCGACGCCCAGGACCGCTCGAGCGACGCGATCCGCGTCGACGCCGACGAGCTGCGCGAGAAGATCGTCGTGGAGGGCGGCAACCTCGGCCTCACGCAGCGAGCGCGGAACGAGTTCGCCCGCGCGGGCGGCCTCGTCTTCGCCGACTTCATCGACAACTCGGCCGGCGTCGACTGCTCCGACCACGAGGTCAACCTCAAGATCCTCCTCGACCTCGCGGTCCGCGGCGGCGAGCTCGACGCCGACGGCCGCAACGCGCTCCTGCGCGAGGTCACCGAGGACGTCGCCCAGCACGTCCTCTACGACTCGTTCCTGCAGGCGCAGATCCTCGCCCAGGAGGTGCGGACCTCGGCGAGCCGCCTCTTCGCCTACGAGGACCTCATGCAGATGCTCGAGGCGGCCGGGCTGCTCGACCGCGAGGTCGAGCGGCTACCGAGCTCCGAGGAGATGGCCGGTCGCCGCCGCTCCGGCGAGGGCCTCGAACGCCCCGAGCTCGCGGTGCTGCTCGCCTACGCCAAGCGGGCGCTGACCGGCGCGCTGCTCGAGTCCGACGTGCCCGACGAGCCGTACTTCGAGCGCGACCTGCGCGGCTACTTCCCGCCCGCGGTCGCCGAACGCTGCTCGGCGTACATGTCCGAGCACCCGCTGCGGCGCGAGCTCGTGGCGACGCTGCTCTCCAACGGCGTCGTCAATGCGCTCGGGCCGACGTTCGTCTCGCGCCTGGAGGCCGAGCGCGGGGCGCCCGCGCCCGCGGTCGTGCGCGCCTTCCGGATCGCCCGCGACATCACCGACGCCGACCGCCGCTGGGAGGCGATCGAGCACCTCGACCGCGCGGTCGACCGGCGCGTCCAGTGGGCGCTCATGGAGCGCGTCGACTGGCTCGTGGAGGGCCTCGCCCGCTGGTACCTCGCCCACGACGAGGGCGAGAGCCTCGAGCGCACGATCGCGGCCGGCCGCGACGGCCTCGAGCGGCTGCGGGCGGCGCTGCCGACGCTCGGCTCCGAGCGCTGGCGCGAGGCGGGCGAGCGCGCGGCGGCCGAGCTCGAGAGCGCCGGCGTGCCCGCCGATCTGGCCCGCGACCACGCCTTCGAGCGGCGCCTCGTCCACTGCCCCGACGTGCTCGCGGTCGCCGCCGCCACCGGGCGCGACGTCGAGCCCGTCGCGCGCGCGTTCTCCGCCGTGGGCGACGCGCTGCGCCTCGAGTGGCTCGAGGGCGAGATCGAGGACCTCCCGATCGGGACGCGCACGCAGCGCTGGGCCCAGCAGGCCGCGCGCGACGACGTCATCGAGCTGCGGCGCGCGCTCGCCGAGCGGGCGCTGCGCGAGGCGCCCGAGGACGACGTCGAGGCCGCCGTCGAGCGCTTCGTGGCGACGCGCGCGGACGCGCTCGAGCGGCTCGGGCGGCTCGTGCGGTCGCTCGGCCTCGAGGAGGGGACGGATCTCGCCGGCGTCACGCTCGCCGTGCGCCAGCTGCGTGCGCTCGTGCGCTAGATGACCCCGCTCAGCCGGGCTGATAGGGAGGCGCCTCGCCCCACCCCCAGCGCGGCATGGGCGCCTGCATCGGCGGCGACGCGCCCGGCTGCGAGTTGTGCCGGGCGATCCTCGTGCCCCACTCGAGATACGCCAGGAACGCCGAGCGGAACTCGGGATCGTCGGGCAGCCCCGCCTCGTCCCCCGCCTGCGCGATCAGCGTGATCCAGCGGAAGCGCTGCTCCTCGGTGATGGCCAAGCCGAGGTGGTGGGTGACCATGCGGTGATAGCCGCCGAGCTCCTCGCTGTAGCGAGGCGGGCCGCCGAAGACCTCGGCCAGCCACATCGCCACGTGGTGCGGATGGCCCTCGGGCATGTTCGCGAACAGCGGCGCGAGGAGCTCGTCCGCGCGGACGCGGCGGTAGAAGACCGCGGTCAGGCGCTCGAACGCCTCGGCGCCTCCGGCCCACTCGTAGGGGGTCGGAGGGGGCACCTAGTGGGTCTGCTCATGACGTTGGGCCGGAAACGGCGAGGCGCCGGCGCCGGCTGGCAAGGA
>DATNGY010000149.1:0-4199 GCA_035605735.1 Solirubrobacteraceae bacterium | reverse complement strand
AGCGACGACTTGCCCGCGTTCGGCATCCCGACGATCCCGACCTTCACCCCGCTGCGCCTCCCACGATCGTGCCGAGCACCGCGCCCGCCGCCACGTCGGTGGGGTAGTGCACGCCGAGGGAGACGCGCGAGACGGCGGCGTGCTCGCCCAGGCGCGAGAAGCGCCCGACGACCTCCGTCGACGGCGGCCGGGCCGCGCGCCGCACCCAGCGGAGGAGCGCGAGGTCGGCGCGCGCGAGCCCGCGCGCCGCCTGCCCGCCGCGCAGCAGCGCGCGCGGGGAGCGGCGGGCGCCGAGCTCGAGCGGGGGCGTCGCGGTCACCGCTCGTGACGATATGCGCGCCGGGTCTTCGAGTACGGTCCGCCGATGCTAGGCGCGACGGCGCGCGGCCGCGACGACCAGGAGGTCTGACGCCCGCATGGACCGCCGCGCGCTCGTGAAGCGGGCCGCGTGGCTGGCCATCACCGGTCTCGGGCTGTACCTCGTCGCGCCGTCGCTCATCGCGATCCTGAGCTCGACGCCGCGCATCCGCGAGATCGAGCCGATCTGGCTCGGCATCATGGTCGCCCTGCAGGTCGCGAGCTTCGCCTGCCTGTGGTGGCTGCAGAAGGTCGCGATGCACACGCGCGACTGGTACGCGGTCGCGACCTCGCAGCTCGCGGGCAACGCGTTCGGGCGGATCGTGCCCGGCGGCGCGGCCGCGGCCGGCGCGCTGCAGTACCGCATGCTCCTGCAGGCGGGGCTCGACGTCGGCGCGGCCGCCGCCGGGCTCGCCGCCGCGGCGGTCCTCACCTTCGTCGCCCTGCTCGCCATGCTGCTCTTCTGCGTCCCGGCGCTCCTGGGCACGCAGCCCGTCGACCGCGGCCTCGCGCGGGCGGCGTGGGCCGGGCTCGGGCTGTTTGTCGTGCTCGCGGTCGCCGGCGTCCTGCTCATGGCCCGCGACGGGCCGCTGCTGCTCGTCGCGCGCGTCGTCGCGAAGCTCGCCCGCCGCAACCGCGAGGCCGTCGAGGACCGGCTGCTCAGCGAGCGGGACCGCCTCCTCGACGCGCTGGGCGAGGGCTGGTGGCAGGCCGTGCTGGCCTCGGTGGGCAAGTGGGCCTTCGACTACGCGACGCTGCTCGCCGCGCTCACCGCGGTCGGCGCCAATCCCACGCCCTCGCTCATCCTCCTCGCCTACTGCATCGCCCAGCTCCTCGGCCAGATCCCGATCACGCCCGGAGGGCTCGGGTTCGTCGAGGCCGGACTGACCGCGACGCTCGCGCTGGCGCGCGTGCCGGGCGGCGCCGCCGTCCTCGCGACGCTCGCCTACCGGCTCGTCTCCTACTGGCTGCCGCTGCCCGTCGGGCTCCTCGCGACCGTGCTGCACCGGCGGCGCTACGGGCGCGGCCCGGCGCCCGAGCCGCCGCCCGCTACGGCTCCGTCGGCTCCTCGATGACGACGACGTCGTGCACGAGCAGGTGGTTGGGGACGCGGATCGTCTCGCCCTCGGCGCTCAGCACGGCCGCGGTCGCCTCGAGGCGCTCGATCCGCCCGCGCAGGCCGCCGACGCGGATCGTCTGCCCGGGCCGGTACGCCGCGCGCGTGTAGCGCGCTGAGCTCAGCGCGCGCGCGAGGTCGCGCGTGCCTAGGCCGAATGCGAGCGTCAGCGTGGCCGCGACCGCGCCGAGAACGATCGCAAGGATGACCATGAGCAGCGCGATGCTCACCGTCACCTGCGCGGCGGCGGTGATCGCGAAGATCGCGACGACGACGGCCTGGACGATCGGCCCGATCGCGATCGGCAGGTCGAGCTGGGCGCTCGTGCGCTCGACGCGCTCGCGCGCGAACGCCCCGAGCACCAGCCCGACCAGCAGCAGCGCCGCGCCGAGGAGGGCCTTCGGCAGGAACAGGACGGCGGCGTTGAGCGACTCGCTGAGGAACTGCAGCCCGAGCAGCGAGAGGGCCGCGAAGACCGCAACCGCCGCGATCGTGATGCGCAGGGCGACGCCCACCAGCCGCGACAGCGACGGGCCGAGCCCCGCGCGCTCGAGGATCGCCGGCACGCCCCAGCGCTCCGCGAGCTGGTCGAGTCCCAGTCGCTCGAGGCTCCGCCGCACGATCCGCCCGACGAGCCACGCGGCGATCAGGCCGGCGATGAGCAGGAACAGCGCGCCGCCGAGGCGCGGCAGGAAGCCGCCGAGCTGGCGCCCGGCCTGGTCGAGGATCACGACCGCGAGCGTCATCGCGGCTCGGGCCTCGTGCTGAGCAGCGCGCGCGCGGCGCCCAGCACCGCGACCACCACCTCGCCGATCGCCCGTAGCGGGCGCGCTACGGCCTGCTGGCGGCGAGCGCGGAGGACGACGCGCTGCGCGAAGCCCTCCGGCTCGGCGGGGGCGTGCGTGGCCACGAGCGCCAGAAGCTCGCGCGTGCGGGCGACGGCGGGGTCGGTGGGCGGCTCGCCCGTGCCCGCGCCGTCAGGCGCATGGGTATCGCTCACGCCGGCAGCTCCCAGTCGTAGGTGTTGGCGCGGAGGATTGCGATCAGCTCACGCCGCGCCCGATGCAGCCGGCCCTTGACCGTGCCGATCGGCGTCTCGGTCACATCTGCGATCTCGTCGTAGCTGAAGCCCTCGACGTCGCGCAGGACGAGCACGGCGCGATGGGGCGGGGTGAGCCCCATCAGCTTGCGCTCGAGCCGGTCGATGCGCTCGCGCAGCTCGAGCTGCTCGGCCGGCGGACGGCGGCCCCCCTCCGCCATCGAGGCCTCGAGCGCCTCCGGGTCGACGGGCTCCGCGCGCCGGCGGGCGAGGTGGTCCAGCGCCGCGTTGTGGGCGATGCGCAGCAGCCACGAGCGAAACGGCGCCTCGCCGCGGAAGCGCGCGAGGCGGTGGAAGGCGCGCAGGAACGCGTCCTGGCTCACGTCGTCGGCCTCGGCGAAGCCAGCGATGCGGCCGGCGACGCGGGCGACGACGTCGCGATGGCGCTCGACGAGCCGCTCGAAGGCGTGCAGGTCGCCGTCGACGGCGCGGCGCACGAGGCGGCGGTCGTCGGCGTCGGCGTCCGCGTCGGGGGCGCCGGTGGTGGCGGCGAGCTCGCTCACGATGGTCCCAGGACCGTGGCGGCCCCGGCCGGGTTACACCGCTTGGGTCGCATGCTGCCAGCGCCGTACCCTCCGCCCGCGCCCGGGCAACGCGTGTAACCGGGAGCGGTCCGCTTCCGTCAGGACGACGGTGACCGTGGCCGAGCCGCCCCAACCGCGCCTGAAGACGACCGATTGGCGCCGCGTCCGCGAGGACCGCGCGCTCTTCACGCGCTACCTCGACGCGCGCGACCCCGTCGACCGCACGATGGTCGCAGAGCGCTTCCTGCCGCTCGCGCGCCAGCTCGCGTCCCGCTACGCCGGCCGGGGGGAGCCGTTCGACGACCTCCTGCAGGTCGCGTGCCTCGGGCTCGTCAAGGCGATCGACCGCTACGACCCCGACCGCGGGTCGGCGTTCTCGAGCTTCGCCACGCCGACGATCGTCGGCGAGCTGCGCCGGCACTTCCGCGACCGCACGTGGGCCGTGCGGGTCCCGCGGGAGCTGCAGGAGCTCGCGCTGCGCGCCGACCGCCAGGTGACGGAGCTCGTCCGGCGCCGCGGTCGCCAGCCGACCGTGGCCGAGCTCGCGCATGCGCTCGGGGTCGACGAGGAGCAGACGCTCGAGGCGCTCGGCGCCCTGCGCGCGTATCGCGGCGTGTCGCTGGCCACGCCGTCGCGCTCGGACGAGGAGGAGGGCGAGACGCTCGGCGACGCCGTCGGCGGACCGGAGCCCGAGCTCGAGCTGGCCGAGCACCGGGCGACGCTGTCGCGGCTCCTGCACATCCTCACGCCCCGCGAGCGCGAGGTCCTGCCGCGGCGCTTCGAGCACGACCTCACCCAGGCGGAGATCGGCGAGCGCATCGGCGTCAGCCAGATGCAGGTGTCGCGGATCCTGCGCGCGGCGCTGGCGCGCCTCAACGCGCTCGCCGCTCCCGGCGACGACCGCTAGGACGCCAGGCCGAAGCCGACCCGGTGGTCATCGCGCTCCGTGCGTACCCAGAGGACGTGAGCGAGGTTGAGCCGCACGGAGCCGTCCTCGGCCTCGACGAGGTGCCAGCCGTCGCCGCCCAGCGCTTCGCTGAGGCGGCGCAGCTCGTCGTCGGTCACGCGCAGCGCGAGCGGCGGGCTGGCCTGGAAGCCGATG
>DATNGY010000148.1:0-2012 GCA_035605735.1 Solirubrobacteraceae bacterium | reverse complement strand
CGCCGACGAGCCGGTCTCGGCGCTGGACGTCTCGATCCAGGCCCAGATCATCAACCTGCTCGACGACCTGCAGAGCGAGCTCGGGCTGACGATCGTCTTCATCGCGCACGATCTCTCGGTCGTGCGTCACGTCTGCGACCGGATCGCGGTGATGTACCTCGGCAAGATCGTCGAGATCGCGGACGCCGACCAGCTCTTCCAGCACCCGCGCCACCCGTACACGGCCGCGCTGCTTTCGGCGGTGCCGGTGCCCGACCCGGCACTGAGCCGCGCGAAGAAGCGCCGCCTCTTGGGCGGCGACGTGCCGTCGCCGACGAACCCACCGGCGGCCTGCCGCTTCCACACCCGCTGCCCGAAGGCCGTCGACGGCCACTGCAACGTCGAGGAGCCGCTGCTCGAGCCCAAGGAGGGCGGCAACGTCGCCGCCTGCCACTACCCGATGACCGACGAGGAGATCGCCGAGCGCGTCCCGAGCGCCGCGGCCTCGTAGCCGGTCGCAGGCGCCCGTCAGTCCAGGAAGGCGACGACCTCGGGAGCCGGCGCCCGCTCCGGGACGCGCTGCTCCTGGCGCGGCGGCCCGAGGTGCAGGAGGCCGATCGCGCGCTCGTCGTCGGCGAGGCCGAGCGCGGCGCGACCCGCCGGCTCGCGCAGGACGGCGGGCGTGCGCCAGTAGGACGCCAGCCCGCGGCCGTGAGCGGCGAGGAGGACGACGTAGGCCGCGCACGCGGTCGCGCACAGGTCCTCCTCGTCCTGGATCGAGTCGCCGGCCTGCACGACGGAGACCGCGACCAGCGTCGGCGCACGGTCGAGCTTGCCGGCGGCCTCCGGCCCGGCCGCGTCCTTGAGGCGGGCGAGCGCGCGCGGCCCGAGCACGCGGAAGCGCCACGGGTTGGTGAGGTTGTGGTTCGGCGCCCAGCGGGCGAGGTCGAGGAGCTCGCGCAGCGTGGTCTCGTCGACCGGCTCGGAGCCGTACGCCTTGTGGGTGCGCCGGGTGCGGATGGCCGTCTCGAGCTCCACTACTCCTCTTCAGCGTAGAGCGACTCGTGGGCGAGCTCGCCGCCGCGCCGGTCGAAGAGCCGGATGTCGAGCGTGTCGCCGCGGTAGTCGTCGGGAGCCAGCAGCGTGAAGCGCCCCTCGACGAGGACGCACTGGTCGACGACGAGGCCCGCGAGCTCGGCGGTGACGAGCGCTCCCGCGTCGACGAGCGGGCGCCCCCAGACGAGCGTCATCGCGGCCCGCCGGCCCTGCTCGCCGCGCCACGCGCCGACGACCTCGTCGCAGAGGTCGATGCGCCAGTCGGGGTTGGCCTCGGCGGTCTCGCCCGTGAAGTCGGCCGTCGCCTCGAAGTCGTCCGGCTCCGCGTCGTCGTCTCCCGGCGTGAACGAGACGTAGCCGTAGAGCTCCAGGCCCGTCGTGGTGCGGGTGGTCATCGGCACGTACGTGCGGCCGTGCCACGTCCGGTCGGGATGGAAGACGAGCTCGCCGGGCTCGCCGAGGTCCTCGCCCTCGTCGTCGATGCGCTCGACGGCGGCGGCGAAGTGATCGCCGAGGGTCTGCGCCCAGCGTCCATAGGGGAGCAGGTCCTGCGGCGGCTCGGCGGCGAAGCGGGGCACGAAGCGCTCCTCGGGGGCCATGGGCGCGCAAGGCTAACGTGCGCTCGTGCCCGTGCCCCCGCTCGTAGACGCCGACTGGCTGCGCTCGCGCCTTCGCACCCAGTCCGCTTCGCGGACGGGCGCAGGCGATCCGCTGGTGCGGGTCGTCGACTGCCGCTTCGTGCTGGGCGATCCCGCGGCGGCGCGCCGCGCCTACGAGGAAGCGCACGTGCCCGGCGCCGCGTTCATCGACGTCGAGCGCGAGCTCAGCGCCCCGCCGGCGCCCGCGGGCGCGCGCGGGCCCGTCGGCGGCCGTCACCCGCTGCCTTCGCGCCGCGCGCTGCAGGCCGCGCTGCGCCGGGCCGGCGTGCGCGCCGGCTGCCACGTCGTCGCCTACGACCAGGCGATGGCCGGCGGCGC
>DATNGY010000147.1:0-5493 GCA_035605735.1 Solirubrobacteraceae bacterium | reverse complement strand
GGGCGTGCTTGGCCGCCTGGCGCAGGTCGGCCGGAGCGTGCGAGCCGGCGCCGTAGACGGCCCCGTACACCGAGCCCGTGGTGTGGGCGATCGGCGTCGGCAGGCCATTCGAGCCGGGCACGAACGGCCCGTTCGGCGACGTGCTGCCGCCGCTCGTCGGCGTGCCGAACGGCACGTCCCAGCGCATTGCGTCGTTGGCCGGGTTGCCGTCGAGCGTGTCGGTCGCGAGCGCGTTGGCGAGCGCCGCCCAGTCGCTGGGCAGCGTGAAGCGGCCGGCGGGGCCCAGCGGGTGCGGGAACGAGCCCGTCAGCTCGACCTCGAGGCGGCCGGGCTTCGAGCCGGGGTTGAAGCTCCCGTCGCCGGACGGATCGCCGAGCTCGGCCTTCGTGCCGGCCAGCGTGTTGCCCGGATCGGCGACCTCACGGACCGTCGGCGTGCCGAGCGAGAGCCAGATCGCGAGGAACTGGTGCTTGTCGACAGCCGTCGAGCCGTTGTAGGCGATGAGCTTGACCCGCGCGAGCCCGTCGGTGAGCGAGACGACGTCGCCGCGGGCGCAGCCGCCGGAGACCGACACCGAGCTCGGCTCGATCTGCGGGTCGCGCTGCGACGAGCCGGACCACTCCTCGACGAGGAAGTCCGCACGATCGGCGCCGGCCGGAAGCCCGCACTTGACGAGCTTCAGCTGCTCACCGCGCCAGGCCACGTACGGGACGTTCGTCGTCTGCGGATCGGGAACGGTGGCGCCGGCGGCCGTGGCGCCGCCCAGCGACGCCAGGGCCCCGAGAGCCACCAGGCAGGCGAGGCGCCCCCCGGCCATCCTTGGCCTCTGCCCCTTGGACATGCAGCCCCCTCATGGGATTGCGTTGCGGGCGGCCGTCCAAGGCCGCCCCTGGAATCGCTCCGACGCTAGGGAGGTCTGCGACCGCCGGGCAACGGCCGCCGGGGTGGTCGTGCGCGACCCGCGCAGGCGGCGCTCCCCCACCCGAAGGGCGGCGGCGGGCCTACCCGTTCGCCGGGTCAGGACCGCGTGGTCAGCCCGCGTCCGGCGAGCACGCGCGCCGCATCGACGCGGTTGTGCACGCCGAGGCGCTCGTAGATGACGCGCACGTGGAACTTCACCGTGTTGGGCGAGATGAAGAGGCGAGCGGCGATTCGCTCGTTCGGCAGCCCTTGAGCCACGAGCTCGAGGACCTCGCGCTGGCGCGCGCTCAGGAGGGCGAGCGGGCTGTCGTGCTCGGCGTCGTGGACGGCGCCGAGCCAACCGCCCGGGAAGACCGCGTGGCCGGCGACGACCTGGGCGATCGCCGCCGCGAGCTCGACGCCGGCGCTCGCCTTCAGGACGAGCCCGTCGATCCGCTGCTCGCCGGCCGCGAGCGTCAGCCGCGAATCGACCTCGTCGGCGACGACCACGGCGCGGATCGCGGGTGCGTGCTCGCGCGCCAGTCCGAGGGCCGCCAGCGGCGCCCCGTCGGGCTCGAAGCGCGCGTCCATCACGATGACGTCGGGCGGCTCCAACGCCACGTGCTCGACGAGCTCGGGACCGGAGCCGACGACCGCGGCGATCCGCAGACCGAGGCCGCCGAGCAGCTCGGCGAGCGCCTCGGCGATGAGCTCCTGGGACTCCGCGACGAGCACGCTGATGCCCGTCGGGTCGTGCCCGTTCTGGGTCCAGGCCTCGTCGAGACGGAGTCGTCCCGGGCCGCGCCGCTCCGCTGCCACGAGACCATCGTCGTCACCGTTCCGCTCGGACCGCAGGCGGGATCGCTGCCCGGCGAGGGTGAGGAACCTGCCCGCTCGCCAGCTAGTCAGAGCCGGTGACGATCGCTGCGGGCACGCGGGCTCGCTACCCGCCCGGCACCACGCGCACGCTCGGGCCGTGCGCGCGTCGCGGCGCACCGGGAGCGACGATCGCGAGCGCCTCGAGCAGGCTGAGGAACGCGCGCGCGTAGGGCGACTGCGCGGTGCGCTCGCGCACCAGCGACCAGTCGACCTGCTCGCGCAGCGCGCGGGCGATGGCCAGCGGAGCGGCGAGGTCGAGGTCGTGCTCGTCGAGCGCACAGAGCTTGGAGACGAGGACGTCGTCGAGGGCCAGGACGGGCATGCGCACGGACTCCACGGTCAGCTCCTCAGCGCCCCCGAGGAGCTCGTCGACCGTCGCGTCGCCCTCGAAGTCCCAGATCAGGTCGACGAGCACATCGTCGTCGAAGGCCTTGAGCAGCCAGCCCTCGGCCGGGCGCTCCGTGCGCATCCCCGCCGCCGCGAGCGCGCGCTCGGCGCGATCGGCGTCCGCCTCGCGGATGGCGAGATCGACGTCCTTGTAGGGGGCGGGCCCGCCCCTCGCCCAGCACGCGACGCTCCCCGCCAGCGCGAACGGGACGTCGGCGGCGCGCAGCGCCGCGGCGGCGCCCTTGAGCGTCTCGGCGAGCTGCGCGGTCGTGGCCGGCCCGCGGTAGGAGCTCATGGCCCCCTGCTACCCGTGCCGCGACCCGGGTATCCCGGCTGATCATGGCCGACGAGACCGCAGCCGTCCGCGTGGCCGCGGCCGGCGACCTCCACTGCCACGAGGGAGTGCGCGACCGCACCCGGCGCGCGTTCGCGGCGCTCGAGGGCCGCGCCGACCTCGTCCTCCTCGCCGGCGACCTCACGACGCACGGCGAGCCCGAGCAGGCGGCGGTCCTCGCCGACGCGTGCCGTGAGGTCGAGCTCGAGGTCGTCGCCGTGCTCGGCAACCACGACTGGCACGCCGACCGCTGCGGCGAGGTCGCCGCGGTCCTCGAGGAGGCGGGCGTCACCGTCCTCGAACGCAGCTGCACGACGACGTGCGTTGGCGAGGTGGAGCTCGGCGTCGTCGGGCTCAAGGGCTTCGTCGGCGGCTACCCGGGCTCGCACCTACCGGACTTCGGCGAGCCGCTCATGCGCGAGGTCTACGCCGAGACGACGCGTGACGTCGAGGCCCTCGACCGCGGGCTCAAGGCGGTGGCGCACTGCCCCGTGCGGATCGTCCTGTTGCACTACGCGCCGATCGCGGCGACGCTCGCCGGCGAGCCCGAGACGATCTGGACGATGCTCGGCTCCGACCGCCTCGCCGGGCCGATCGCCCAGCACGAGCCCGACCTCGTGCTCCACGGGCACGCCCACGCGGGCACGTTCCGCGGCGCGATCGGCGCCGTCCCCGTCTTCAACGTCTCCGTGCCGGTGATCGGCCGCGACTTCTGGATCTTCGAGGTCGCGGGGCTCGAGCGGGCCACGGCTCCCGTGCACTAGAGCTAGAAGCTAGCCTCCGGCCATGCAGGCCAACGACGTCACGCCCGAGCGCCTGCGGCGCCTGGCCGGGGTGCGCACGGGCCCGACCAAGGTCCTCTCGCTCTTCGTCAACCTCGACCCGCGCGAGTTCGCCACGGCGCCGGCGCGCGACACGGAGCTTCACTCCGTGCTCGACCGGGCCACACGGCTCGCCCGCGAGGCCGAGGGCCTGAGTCACGCCGAGCGCGAGTCGCTGAATCAGGATCTCGAGCGGCTGCGCTCCGAGCTCGACGGCGGCGGGCTCGACGCCAAGGGCGCGCACGGCCTCGCCGTCTTCGCCGCGAGCGCGGCCGGCCTCTTCGAGGTGCTCAAGCTCTCGCGGCCGGTCGACCACGACCCGGTCATCGACGACGCGCCGTTCCTCGAGCCGATCGCGGGTCTGGTCGACGGCGGTCGGTGGTGCGTGCTCCTGGCCAACCGCCGGACGGCGCGACTCTTCAGCGGCACCGCCGCGGCGCTCGACGAGGTCGAGCGCTTCGACGACGACGTCCACGGCCAGCACGACCAGGGCGGGTGGTCGCAGGCGCGCTACCAGCGCTCGGTCGAGAAGGAGGTCGCCGACCACCTGCGCCATGTCGCCGAGGTCACGTTCGCGCGCGTCGGCCAGCCGCCGCCCGAGGGGCTGCTCGTCGGCGCCCCGCAGGAGCTCGTCGGCTACCTCGAGGCCCGGCTCCATCCCTACCTGCGCGAGCGGCTTGCGGGGCGCCTGGAGATCGACGTCGAGCACACGTCGGCCGAGGAGGTCCGCCGTGCCGCGGCCGAGCGCATCGCCGCCGCGGCGCGCGCGCGCCAGGACGCGGCGCTCGGCCGCCTGGCCGAGGCCTTCGGGACGGGCGGCCCGTCGGCCAGCGGGCTCGTCGACGTCCTCGAGGCCGTCCACGAGCAGCGCGTGGGCGAGCTCCTCGTCGACGATGGCTTCACCGCGCGGGGCGTCGTCTGCCCCACGTGCGGATGGCTCGGGCCGCCCCCTGCGTCGACCTGCCCCGCCGAGGGCTCGGCGACCGACCCGCGCGAGGACATCGTCAGCGTCGCGATCGCGCGCGCCGTCAGCCAGTCCGCGAACGTCCTGGTCCTGCGCGACCGCCCCGAGCTCGCCTCCCACGGGCACATCGCGGCGGTCCTGCGCTTCTGAGGTCAGGTCACGAGCTCCAGCCGCGGATTCGGACGCTCGCTGCGGCCGACCTTCGCGACCGCGCGGCCGTCGACGCGGACGACGTCCGCGGTGAAGTCGTTGTCGCCGCGCAACAACGACGAGCCGACCCCGTAGGCGTCGACGGGCGCGTCCACGGCCTCGAAGCGCTCGATCTTGGCGGCGTCGAACCCGCCGCTGACGACGATCCGCACGTGACCGAAGCCGGCGGCGTCCAGGGCCTCGCGGACCCGCCGCGCGAGCAGCGGCGTGACGCCGCGGTGCTCCTCGGGATCCGGAAGGTCCTGGAGCGCGCGGTCGACGAGCGCCTCGCTCGTGTCCAGGCGGACGCCCCACAGCTCGTCGCCGAGCTCCTCGGCGACCGCGAGCGCGGTGCCGATCGAGTCGTTGTCGAAGTCGACGAGCACCGTCACGTTCGACTCGGCGGCGAAGCGGTCGGCGAACGCGCGGGCCGCGGCGACCGTGTCGCCCCCGAACGCGGCGATGAGGCCGTGCGGCACCGTGCCGACTCCGCGCCCGCCCCACCACGAGGCCTGCGCGTCCGTCGAGACGCCGATCGCCCCCGCCACGTGCGCCGCCCACCCGTCGCCGGTCTGCACGAGCCAGTGGTCGTGGCGGGCCGGGAAGAAGAGGATCTGCTTGCCGCGCGCGGCGTGGACGACGGCCGCGACATTGCGCATGACGAGCGTGCGGCGCGCCATGCAGCCGAGGTAGAGCGTCTCGAGGTGGGCGAAGAGGCCGTAGTCGCCCTCGATCGTGAGCACGGTCTCGCCGGGGGCGATTCGGTCGCCCTCGTTCAGCGCCCGGACCGTCAGCTGCTCCCAGCCGTCCTCCCAGCCGCCGTCGTCGCGCCGGAGGCCAGCACACCGGCGCAGGATCGCGATCGCCTCGTCGATGCCGCCAAGGAGCGAGTCGCGCTTCTGAAAGGCCTGCATGAGGACGCGTGGATGACGGTCGGCCTCAAGGAGCAGGGCGCGCGTGAGGTTGAAGTACTGGTCGCTGTAGTACCCGTCGCGCATGCGCTCGACGGGCAGCCGGAA
>DATNGY010000146.1:0-2745 GCA_035605735.1 Solirubrobacteraceae bacterium | reverse complement strand
GTCGGCTCGAGCATCGCGTCGGCGACGCTGGCGCCGCCGAGGGCGGGCGGCGTGGCGTCGAGCGAGAGCCCGCCGTCGCCCAGCAGTGCGCGCCGCGCGAGCGAGTAGCCGTTGGAGTGCAGGCCGCTCGAGGGCAGGCCGACGAGCGCGTCGCCTGGGCGCGCGGCGGCGCCGGTGACGAGCGCGTCGAGTGCGACGGCGCCGATCGCCGTCCCGCAGAGGTCGAAGCCGTGCGGGGACGGATGGCCGCGGATGAGCTCGGGGAGTACCGCGAGCTCGCCGCCCGGAATTTCGATCCCGGCCGCCTCGGCGCCGGCCTTGAGCCCGACCGCGATGCGCGCGAGCGCCTCCGGGTCGGCCTGCTCGACGGCGAGGTAGTCGAGCAACGCGATCGGCTCGGCGCCCACGCAGACGAGGTCGTTGACGTTCATCGCGACGCAGTCGATGCCGACGGTCTCGAGCCGTTCGGCCTGCTCGGCCACGACGAGCTTCGAGCCGACCCCGTCCGTCGAGATCGCGATCCCGAGGTTGGGGGCGACGCGCAGGACGCTCGCGTAGTGGCCGCCGGGGACGACGGACAGGCTGGGGCGACCGGGCTCGATCGTGCGCAGGACGCCGACGAGCGCGTCGACCGCCGCGTCGGCCAGGCTCGCGTCGACGCCCGCGGCGGCGTACGAGTCGCTCATCGCGGTGGATTCTCGCAGCGGCGCAGGACCACGACCGCGAGCGCGACGCGGTAGAGCGCCCACGGCAGGAACGGCCGGCCCCGCTCGACCGCGCGCAGCACGCGCACCGAGGCCAGCGTCGACGCGAACGAGGCGCCCACCCCGGCCGCGAAGGCCGCGGCCATCGGCCGCGGGAGCCCGCGGCGGGCCAGCCGCGTGCCCTTCAGTGCGGTCGCCCCGACGATGATCGGCAGCGCTACGTGCCGGGAGAGGACGTTGGCGTCGCGGCGGCGGAAGCCGCGCAGGCGGGCGGCGGTGAGCGTTGCCCCGTTGCGCGAGACGCCGGGCACGAGCGCGCAGGCCTGGGCGACGCCTAGCGCCAGCGCGTCGCGCGCGCCCGCCTGCGCGCGGTCGCGCCGCTGCGGACCGACGGCATCGGCGAGCGCGAGCGCGACGGCGCCGGCGAGCAGGCCCCAGGCGATCGTCCGCGGGGTCCCGAGGCGCTCCTCGATCGGTCGCTCGAGCCCGTAACCCACCAGCGCCGGCGGCACGAACGAGCCGAGCATGAGTCCGAGCCGGCGGGCGTCGAGCCCGCGGGCGGCCGCGGCCACCTCGTCGCGCAGGCCCACGAGCAGGGCGGTCGCGGTGCCCGCGTGCAACGCGACCTCGAAGGCCTTGCGCAGCTCCCCGTCGAGGGTGGCGTAGGGCCAATCGAGCAGCCACGGCACGAGCTCGGTGTGCGCGGACGAGGACACGGGCAGCAGCTCGGTCGGCCCGTGAAGCGCGCCGAGCGCGAGCGCGTGCGGGACGGGCAGGGCCTCGTCAGGCCGGGGCATCCGCCGGGCGCGTGCGCGAGCGCCGGCGCCGGCGCACCACGAGCACGATGATGCCGACGACGATGAGCGCCGCGACGGCGTAGTCGACGTAGTGCAGGGAGTCCTTCCACGACTCCCAGTTGGCGCCGACCTCGCGGCCGATCAGGGCGAGGGCGAAGATCCACGGGACGCAGCCGGCGAGCGTGTAGAGCGTGAACTTCCAGAACGGCATCCGCGCGACTCCGGCCGGCAGCGAGATGAACGTCCGGATGATCGGGAGCATCCGGCTGAAGAACACCGCCGGGGCGCCGTAGCGCTCGAACCAGCGATCGGCCCAGGCGAGGTGGGCAGGTTTCACGTGAAACGCTCGGCCGTGCTTCTCGAGCAGCTCGATGCGACCGAAGTAGCCGACGGCGTACGCGATCCACGAGCCGACGACGTTGCCCGCCACGCCCACGGCGACCGCGGCCCAGAGCGGGTAGCGGCCCTCGTAGACGTTGAAGCCGGCGAAGAGCATCGTCGCCTCGGAGGGAATCGGGATGCAGGCGCTCTCGGGCATCATGAGCAGGAAGATCCCGGGGAGGCCGAGGTCGCCGACGACGTTCGTCGCCCACTCGGCGAGCTTGTCGGTGACGGAGGCCAGGACGAGGAGCGCGGCGGCCGGCACGTCGGCCAGCGTAGGCGATCCCCTCAGTAGGGTGCCCGCCGTGGCCGTGCCCCTCTTCGATCCGGCGACGCCGCTGCAGCCGCTGTCCCGGCGCCTGCGCGACGCGCTCGAGTCGGTCCTCGACTCGGGACGCTTCGTGCTAGGGCCGGAGGTCGCGGCGTTCGAGACGGAGTTCGCGGCCTTCGTCGGCACGGACCACGCGGTCGGTGTGGCGAACGGGACCGAGGCGATCACGATCGCGCTACGGGCGCTCGGCATCGGCCCCGGCGACGACGTCGTCGTCCCCTCGTTCACCTTCTACGCCTCGGCGGAGGCGGTCCCGCTCACGGGCGCGCGCCCGGTGTTCTGCGACGTCGACCCGCACACGTTCTGCGTCACCGCCGACACGGTGCGCGCCGCCCTCACGCCGGCCACGAAGGCGGTCATCGCCGTGCACCTGTTCGGCAACGTGGCGCCCGTGCGCGAGATCGAGGCGCTCGGCGTGCCCGTGGTGGAGGACGCGGCGCAGGCCGCCGGCTCGCGCACCGGGGCGGGCCATGCGGGGGCGCTCGGCACCGTGGGGTGCTTCTCCTTCTTCCCCTCCAAGAACCTGGGCGGC
>DATNGY010000145.1:0-10284 GCA_035605735.1 Solirubrobacteraceae bacterium | reverse complement strand
CTGCTCGATCCGCGCGGCGCCGCCGTCCGGGCGCAGCTTGCCCTGCGTCGTGGCGATGCCGGCCAGCGAGCCGGCGAAGGCGGCGACGCTGGCGACGAGGAACGTCGCGAAGGCGGTGCGTCGCAGGCGTGGGCGGTGGGGCTCGTCAGGCATGCGTGAGGGCCGGGTCGGGAGTGTACGGGGCGGCGTCGGGATTCAGCGGCAGTTCGACGACGACCTCGAGGCCGCCGTTCGGACGGGCGGCGAGCTCGACGGTGCCGCCATGGGCGCGGGCGACGGAGGCGACGATCGAGAGGCCGAGCCCAGCGCCGTCGCCCCGCGCGTGACGATCGAGGCGCTGGAAGGGCTCGAGCAGACGGGGGAGGGCCTCGGGCGGCAGCGGCTCGCCGTCGCTGCTGACGCGGACGAAGGCGCGCCCGGCGCCGACGCCGGTGCTCAGGTCGATGCCGCCACCGGGCCGGTTGTGGCGCACGGCGTTGTCGACGAGGTTGGCCACGAGGCGCTCGAGCAGGCGGCGGTTGCCGCGGACGGGCGCGGGGGCGAGGCCGGTCGTCAGGCGCAGACGGGCGTCGGAGAGCTCGCCGCGCGACTGGTCGACGGCGAGGCGGGCGAGCGCGGCGAGGTCGACGTCGTCGCGGCGCGTCACCGCGCTCTCGGAGCGCGCGAGCGTGAGCAGCGCGTCGATGAGCCGCTCCGTGCGCCCGAGCGATGCGCGCACCACCTCCGCCATTTCGCGCAGCTCGTCGGTCGTGGCGTCGGGGTCGGCGAGCGCGACCTCGAGCTCCGTGCGCATGACGGTCAGCGGCGTGCGCAGCTCGTGCGAGGCGTTGGCGACGAAGCGCCGCTGGCTCGCGAACGCTCCCTCGAGACGCTCGAGCATGCCGTCGAAGGTGTCGGCGAGCTCGGTCAGCTCGTCGCGCGGCCCCCGCAACGCGATCCGCTCGTCGAGGTTGTCCTGCGAGACGCGCCGCGCGGTCGCCGTGATGCGCTGCAGCGGACGCAGCCCGCGCCCGGCGACGACCCAGCCGAGGAGCACGGAGATCGCGGTCATCGCGGCGAGGGCGACCGCGTACTGCACGCGCAGGTGGTGGAGCGCGTCGTCGCGCAGCTCGGAGGTGGCGGCGCGGGCGAGCGCGCGGCCGTTGGGGCTGAGCGCCCGCAGCTGGGACTGGTCGGGGGTCAGGTTGTTGCGTACGAGCACGTAGCTGACGGAGAGCAGCGCCGCCCCGGCCAGGAAGAAGACGCCGGCGCAGAGCAGCGTGAGGCGCAGGCGCAGCGTGAGCGACGGCCGGCTCACAGCCGGTAGCCGGCGCCCATGACCGTCTCGATCGCCGGCGGGTCGCCGAGCTTGCGTCGCAGCGTCATGACCGTCATGCGCACCGTGTTCGTGAACGGATCCGCGTGCTCGTCCCAGACGCGCTCGAGGAGCGCCTCGGCCGAGACGACGGCGCCGCCGGCGGCCATCAGCGCCTCGAGCACGCCGAACTCCTTCGGCGTGAGCTCGAGCTCGCGGCCGCCGCGCCGCGCCTCGCGGCGCGCGGGGTCGAGCTCGAGGTCGCCGCGGCGAAGCACCGCCGGGCGCGCGACGCCGTTGCGCCGCGCCAGCGCGTGGATGCGCGCGACCAGCTCCCGCCACTCGAAGGGCTTGTTGAGGTAGTCGTCGGCGCCGAGGGCGAGCCCGTCGACCATGTCGTCGAGGGTATCCGCGGCCGTGAGCATCAGCACCTTGGTCGCGCGCTCGCCGCTCGACAGGCGCCGGCAGACCTCGTCGCCGTGGAGCTGCGGCAGGTCGCGGTCGAGGACGACGACGTCGTAGGGGACGACCGATGCCTTCACGAGCGCGCTCTCGCCGTCGTGCGTGACGTCGACCGCGATGCCCTCGCGGCGCAGCCCGCGGGCGATCGCGCCCGCCAGGCGACGTTCGTCCTCGGCGATGAGCACGCGCATGGCTGTGACCAGCATGACGGCCAGACCTTGTGAGCCCCTTAAAAGTTCTGTTGAGCTGACGTGGAGCTGACGGCCGAGATGCCACGGTCCGCGGTGGTCCTCCACCGGACCGTGGTCTCAACATCGGGGACGTGGCGGCCGGTGCGCCTCTCCTCCCGGGCGTCCGGCCGTCCTCCCTACACGAGATCAAGTCTCATGTAGTGGTAGGCTGCCGAGCGTGCTGCCGTTCGTGCTCGCGTTGGCCGCGGTCGGGCCGCGCGTGTTCGGTGGCCTCTCGGTCATCCACGCGCGCGCGCGCCTGCACCTGGCCATGGGCTTCGCCGGCGGCGCGCTCGTCGGGGTGGCCGCGTTCGACACGCTGCCCGAGGCCGCGCGGCTGCTGCCCGGCGTCGTTCCCATGGCCGCGTGCGCGGCGGTCGGCGTGGCGGCGTTCGCGCTGCTGGAGCGGACCGTGTTCCGCCACGTCCATCACGAGGACCGCGCGTGCCGGCCGGTCTCGGCGCACCTCGGCGCCGGGGGCATCAGCGTGCACGCGTTCCTCGACGGGATGGCCATCGGCGCGGCCTTCCAGGTCAGCGACCAGGTCGGGCTCCTGACGAGCGCCGCCGTGCTCCTGCACGCCTTCAGCGATGGTCTGAACACGGTGACGACGGCGCTGCGGCACGGGCTGCAGGAACGCGGCGCGCTGCGCTGGCTCGCAGTCAACGCCATCGCGCCGGTGGTCGGGGCCGCGGTCGGGCTGACGCTCGCGCTGCCCGACGCGGCGCTCGGCGGCCTGCTCGCCTTCTTCGGGGGGATGTTCCTCTTCCTGGGAGCCGGGTCGCTGCTGCCCGAGGCGCATCGCACCGGGCGCGATCGCAACCTCGTGTGGGCGGCCGCCGCGCTCGGGCTCCTGCTCGCCGGCGTCGCGTCGCGGCTCGCCTGACGGCTACGAGCGGCAGGCGGCGCAGGCCCCGTGGAGCACGATCTCGTGCTCGGCGACGTCGAACGTCACCCGCTGCGCGACGCGGCCGATCGTCTCCTCGAGCTCGGCGTCGGCGAACGGGATGACCTCGCCGCAGCCGTCGCAGACCATGTGGTGATGGTGGTGCTCGGCGCCGGCGCGGTGCGCCTCGTAGCGCGCGATGCCCTGGCCGATGTCGAGCCGCAGGACGAGCCCGAGGCGGTCGAGCTCGTCGAGGATCCGGTAGACGCTCGCGCGCGCGACCGCGCGGCCGTCCTCGCGCAGGCGCGCCTCGATCTCGTAGGCCGAGAGCGCGCACGACTGCGTCGCGAGCAGGTCGAGCACGCGGGCGCGGGCGCCACCGCGACGGAAGCCGGCCTCGGCCAGGCGCGCGGCCGCGTGCTCGCTCCACGGGTCGGTCGACGCGGCCATGCACCGACAGGGTAGGGGTTGGCCACACGGTTGCAGGAGGCAGGAGGCGCGGGCCCGCCGCCGAAAGCGCGCCGCATGCGCAACCGCCAGCTCCACGTCGCGCTGGGCGCCTTCGCCGAGGAGGCCGCCTGGCACCTCGCCGCCGCGACCGAGGACGGCGCGGAGCTCCCCTTCGAGGTCGTCACCTCGGGCCGGCGCGACGCGCCGCTGTACTGCTACCGCCCGCTCACCGGCGACTTCATCGCCCAGCGCGTCGGCCTGCTGGAGCGACTGGAGGCCTATCCGCGCGCGGTGCACGCCCTGAGCGCGTGCGGGCGGCTCGAGGACTACCTCGTCGCCCGCTCCGAGCCCGACGCGCCCGCCGGGCGCGAGCGCGCGGTCGCCGTCCTGCGTACGTTCCTGACGCGGGTCTTCGAGGAGGCGAGCTCGTTCGAGCTCGAGCCGCGGCGCTTCGAGCGCGCGTTCGCCGAGCTCGAGCGGGTGCTCTATGAACAGGCCGACGCCGAGACCGTCGTCCTCGCTCCGATCCACGGGCTCGAGCTCGACTCCGACGACGTCGTCCTCGCCGACGACCTCGCGCTGGTCGCCGGCGACGCGTTCGAGGACGAGGCGCCGTCCGAGGCGCTGTGGGCGCCCGGCGCCGCGCGGGCGCACCTGCTCTGCGTCCTGCGCTGGGAGGCCGCCGCCGGGGACACGACGCCGGTCGCGCACGCGCGCATCCGCCTGCGGCGACTGCTCACGGCGCTGCGGCTCTTCGACGACGGCGCGATCTCGTTCGGGCCGCTGGCCTGGACGCGCACGGGCGCGGGCGCGTGGCAGCCCTTCGCGCTCGGTGCGCTCGGGCACCGCACCGGCCCGTCGATCTGCGTCGTCGCCGAGCAGGAGGACGAGCTGCGCGCGTTCTGCTCGCTCGTCGCGCGGCGCACGCCCCGCGCCGGCGAGCTGGCGTGGGCGCTGCGGCGCTTCGACATGGCCGCCGACCGCGCGCTCCCCGCCGAGGCGCTGACCGACCTCCTGCTCGCGCTGCGTGCGCTGCTCGAGCCCGAGGGCGAGGGGTCCGGCCGCCTGGCCGGCCGCGTCGCCGCGCTCTGCGCGCTTCCCGAGGACCGCGCCGCGCTCGCGCAGCGGGTCGCCGGAGCGGTCGAGCTCGAGCGCAAGGTCGTGGCGGGCCTCCCCGTCGACGAGGGCCTCGACGCCCAGGTCTGCGAGCTCACCGGCCACCTCCGCGCGGTCCTGCGCGACGTGCTCTGCGGCCACCTCGGCCTCGATCTCCGCACGCTCGCCGACGAGCTCATCGCGGAGGAGGCCCCGCCGATCGAGGACCAAGCGACCGCGCCCGCGTAGCGAAGCGTCTCATCGCCCAGCGTCCTGTGCGGCATAGAGGAGCTCGGGCCGGTAGCCGAGCATGGGTACCTGACTCGGCAACGGCGCATCGGCGCGCCGCCGCGGCGGCGCTGATCCCGAGCTCGACCGGCCGGCGCCAGGTCGCCCACGGTGCCCGCCACGGTCGTCGCTCGAAGGAGGGCGCCACGGCGGGTGAGATCCAGCATCTGCACCCATGCGGTGCACGAGCTGTATCTCACCGCGGAACGCCCGTCGGTGCCGACGTTCCCGCGACCCGGCCGACACGTGGGCGCGGATCAATCATCTAGCGTGCCGGCCGATGCGCGCCCGGGCCCTGCCGCTCACGGGACTGCTGCTCGCCGCTCTCGCGAGCGCGCCGGCCGCCGCCGTGGGCGCGGCGCCCGGCCCGTCGATCGCGCGCTGCGCGCTCGGCGGCCGCGAGCCGGTCGCCGACGCGTTCGCGCGCGGGCTCGCCGCGCGCGAGCGCGCCTACGCCGCGGCGCGGCCGGCGCCCGAGCGCGCCCACGCGCGCCGCGCCTACGCGGCGGGCGCGGCGGCGTGGGTCTTCGGGATGCCGAGCGTCCTGCTGCGCGCGACCGTCGCTCGCTACCCCACCAACCGCCTCGCCGGCGCGGCGCGCCTCGCCGATCCCTCGACCACGGTCATCGTCGCCCCCAACCACGACACCACCTACGCGATCGCGCACATCGACCTCCGACAGGGCCCGCTCGTCATCGACGCGCCCGACACTCGCGGCCGCTACTCGGTCCTGCAGCTCATGGACACGTTCACGAACGCCTTCGCGTACGTCGGCGCCGGCCGGGAGCGCGAGCGCGCGACGAGCGCCCTGCTCCTCCCGCCGGGCTGGCACGGCGCCGTTCCCGCGGGCGTGCGCGTCATCCGCTCGCCTTCCACGGTCGTATGGCTGCTCGGGCGGACGCTCGTGGACTCCGGGCGCGACCTCGCGGCGGCGGGCGCGGTCATGGCCGGCTACGCGCTCACGCCGCTCGACGCCTGGCGCGCCGGGCGCCGCGACCGCGAGCTCGTCCTCGACGCGTTCCCCGCCTCGACCACCGGACCGGTGACGCTCCCGAGGGGCCGCGCGTTCCTGAGCGCCCTCGGCGCCGCCCTGGCCGCGGATCCGCCGCCGGCGCGCGACGCCTGCGCGCTGGAGGCGCTCGCAGCGCAGGGCGTCGGTCCGGGCCGCGTCCCGCCAGCGCGGAACGCCGACGCGCTCGCGGCCGGCGCGCGCGCCGCGCCTGCCGTCCTCGTCCGCGCCCGGCGGCGGATCCAGCGCCAGACCGCGCGGCGCAACGGCGGCTGGGCGGCGCTACCGCCGCGGACGGCCGGCGCCTACGGCAGGCGCTACGCGCTGCGGGCCATGGTCGCGACGATCGGGCTCGGCGCCAACCGCGCGGGCCAGGCCGTCTACGAGGCCGCCGAGCGCGACGCCGACGACCGTCCCCTCGACGGCCGCCACCGCTACGAGCTGCGCTTCGCGGCCGGCGCGCGCCCGCCCGTGCGCGCGTTCTGGTCGGTCACGCTCTACGACCGCCGCCTGCGCCTGTGGCCCAACCCGCTGGGGCGCTACGTCGTCGGCGACCGCAGCCCCGGCCTGCCGCGCCACGAGCCGCTGACCGTTCGCGTCTCGCACGCGCCGCCGAAGCGCGGCCGCGCGCGCTGGCTGCCCGCGCCGGCCGGGGCCTTCCGGCTCTACCTGCGCCTCTACGAGCCGCGCGCCGCGGTCGTCGACGGGCGCTGGCGACCGCCGCGGATCGTCCGCGTCGGCTGATCTCCGAAGAGGTGCGCGTGCACGCGCACGAGCCCGTCGATGTCGTGGACGTCGCCGTCGAGCTGGGGCACGACGACGGGGTCGTCCTCGCCCGTGCGGGCACGGAGCGCCGCGATCGCGGCCGCGTCGCGCTCGGCCAGCGCGCGCTCCTCCGCGTACGCGCGGGCGACCTTCGCGGCGAGCCGCGCGTCGCCGAGGGCGGCCTCGAGCGCATCGAGATCGGCCTCGGGCGGACCCCCGTCGACGCTGTGGACGCGGTTGACCACGAGCCCGCCGAAGGCCATGCGGGCGTCGCGGAGCTTGCTCGCGAAGAACACGGCCTCCTCGACGGGCTCGCGCTCGGGCGAGGTGATGACGAGGAACGTCGTCGCCGGGTCGGAGAGCAGCGCCTTGACGCCCTCGGCGCGCTCCTTGAAGCCGTCGATGAGCCCGCCGAGCGCGCGGAAGAAGACGCCGAGGTCCTCGAGCAGGTCGACCCCGGTCAGGCGCTTGAGGATCCCGAAGACGACGCTCGTCCCGCGTCCCACGACGCGCGCGGCCAGGCCGGTCGGGGCCAGGAAGACGCGCAGGGCGCGGCCCTCGAAGAAGCCCGTGAGCCGGTCGGGCGCGTCGAGGAAGTCGAGCGCGTTGCGCGAGGGCGGCGTGTCGAGGACGAGGACGTCGAACTTGCCGGAGCGGTCGAGCTCGTAGAGCTTCGCGACCGCCGTGAATTCCTGGGAGCCGGCCACCGCGCCCGAGAGCTGCTGGTAGATGCGGTTGGAGAGCACCTCGTCGCGCGTCGCCGCGTCGGGCGCCAGCCGCTCGATGAGCTCGTCGAACGTGCGCTTGGCGTCGAGCATCATCGCCCACAACTCGCCGCGCATCTCGATGCCGTGGCCGGCGAAGCGCTCCGGGTCGACGAGCACGGGCTCGTTGCCGAGCTCCTCGAGCCCGAGCGCCGTCGCCAGCCGCCTTGCCGGGTCGATCGTCACCACCGCGACGCGGCGCCCCTCGGCGGCCAGGCCCATGGCCAGGGCCGCGGACGTCGTGGTCTTGCCGACGCCGCCGGACCCAGCGCAGATGACGATCCGCTTGCCCTTGAGTCGCGCCTTCACAGGGCCGCCTCCAGCGCGGTGGCGAGCCGCTCGAGCTCGTCGCGGCCGAGCGCCGGCGCCGGCAGCAGCGGCAGCGTCGCCACGGGGGCGCGGGCGTGGCGGCGCAGACGGCGCAGCTGCGAGCGCTGCGCGCGGGCGCGGGCGTGGGCCGCGCGCGCCGCGCGGACGGGCGCGCCGCCGTCGGCAGCCGCGTCGAGGACCGCGGCGTCGGCGGCGCTGAAGCGCTGCGGGAGGACGGCGTTGGCGACGACGAGCCCGACGTCGAGCCCGATCGTCGCGCGCACCGCCTGCTCGAGGGCGAGCGCCTCGGTGACCGGCATCTCCTCGGGGCGGGCCACCGCGACGACGCCGGTCCGGGCCGGGTCCGAGAGCATCGCGTCGATCGTACGGCCCTGGCGCGCGACGCGGCCGACGCGCGTGATCTCGGCGAACGTCCGCGGCGCGGCGAGGACCGCGACGCCGTGGCCGGTCGCAGGCGCGTCGAGGACGACGAGGTCGTAGGGGTCGGCGCCGGGCGAGCGACGCGCGGGCTGCGCGAGCTCCCAGGCCTTCCCGACCGTGAGCAGCTCGCGCATCCCCGGCGTCGCGGCCGCGAAGAGGCCGAACGTACGGCTCCCGCGCAGGGCGTCGGCGAGGGCACGCGTGGGCAGCTGCTCGACGAGGTACTCGTCGAGCGCGTCCTCCGGATCGATCGAGAGGTGGTGCAGTCCGGGGGCGAGCTCGTCCTCCCCGGGGCCGCCTCCGGCCGCGCCGGGACGAGCGTGCACGCCCGTCCCGCCCAGCGCCCGCGAGACGTCGTCGCGGCGGGCGACCTCGGCGACGATCGTCCGGCGCCCGCGCCGCGCGGCCGCCAGGCCGAGGGCGGCGGCCACGGTGGACTTCCCGACGCCGCCCTTGCCGGTGACGACAACGAGGTCGCGGGCGAGCAGGTCGTCCATCCGCACGCGATGCTAGACCCCACGCGGGGTCATGCGCATGGAGGCCAAGCCCGCAAGTGAGGTCGCGTGCGCTAGACCCCACCGGGGTCATGCGCCTGGAGGCCAAGCCCGCAACTGGGGTCGCGTGCGCTAGACCCACCGGCCGCTGAAGGATTCGTCCGCACCCGGGCGAATACGGCGCTTGTCATGACGCGTGCGCACGAGCCGAGGGTGATCGCCTTCGCCAACCAGAAGGGCGGCGTCGCGAAGACGACGACGACGCTCAACCTCGCGGTCGCCTTCTCGGAGAAGGGGTTCCGCGTGCTGTGCGTGGACATGGACCCGCAGTCGAACCTGACGATGTCCCAGGGCGTCGATCCCGACGGCCTCGAGCGCTCGATGTACGACGTCCTCGTGCACCACACCTCGATCCGCGAGGTCATCCGCCGCCGCGAGGTCGACGTCGCCTGCGCCTCGATCGACCTCGCCGGGGCCGAGATCGCGATGAGCACCCAGATCGGCCGCGAGCGGTCACTGCAGCGGGCGCTGCGCCCGGTGGCCGACGACTACGACTTCGTCTGCGTCGACACGCCGCCGAGCCTCGGGCTGCTCACGATCAACGCGCTGACGGCGGCCGACAAGGTCATCGTCCCCGTCCAGTGCGAGTATCTGTCGATGCGCGGGCTCGTGCAGCTCCAGAACACGCTGCAGATGATCCGCGAGAACCTCAACCCGGACGTGGAGATCGAGGGGATCCTCCCGACGCTTCTGGACTCGCGGACCACGCACGCCAAGGAGGCGATCGAGCTGCTCGAGGAGAACTTCGGCGATCGCGTCTTCGCCGCGCGGATCCGCAAGACCGTCCGCTTCGCCGAGGCGCCCGTGAAGGGGATGTCGGTGCTCAAATACGATCCGGACGGGATGGCCGCCCAGTCCTATCGCGATCTCGCGAAGGAGGTCCTCGGCAATGGAAAGCGGTAAGCGCGCGAGCATGAGGGAGGGGCCGCTGTCGGCCCTCTTCCGCAAGACCGAGGAGGCGGCCGCCCAGGCCGAGGAGGCCGGCCGCGCCGCGGAGGAGACCTCGCGACCCGCGCCCGCGCCGGGCGCCGCCGAGGAGGGCTCGGAGCGCGAGCACGAGTACCCGCACCCCTCGTTCGGGGTCACCGAGGCTCCGCCCGAGGAGGCGCCGCCGCACATCCCGAGCCCGCAGGAGCGCCTGCGCCACGCCTTCAGCGCCGACCTCCCCGACGACATGCTCGACCGCTCGGCGCTCTCGGCCCCGGCCTCCGCCGGGCGGCCCGAGGCCTGGCTCGGCGACCGGCCCGTCGGCCGGCCCGTGCTGCGCGTCGTCGGCGTCGGCGGCGGCGGCGTCAACGCCGTCAACCGGATGGTCGAGGCGGAGGTCGAAGGCGTCGAGTTCGTCGCGATCAACACCGACGCCCAGTCGCTGCAGCAGTCGACCGCCGACGTGACCCTGCACGTCGGCCCGCACGTGACGCGCGGCCTCGGCGCGGGATCGAACCCGGAGGTCGGGCGCCAGGCGGCGATGGAGGAGTACGACCGCATCAAGGCGCTGCTCAAGGGCTCGGACATGATCTTCATCGCCGCCGGCGAGGGCGGCGGCACGGGCACGGGCGCGGCGCCGATCGTCGCGCGCATCGCCCGGGAGGTCGGCGCGCTGACGGTGGGCATCGTCACGAGGCCGTTCGGCTTCGAGGGTCAGCGCCGCGCGCAGACGGCCGAGATCGGCATCACGTCGCTCTCCGAGGAGGTCGACACGCTGATCGTCGTTCCCAACCACCGCCTGCTCTCGGT
>DATNGY010000144.1:0-4177 GCA_035605735.1 Solirubrobacteraceae bacterium | reverse complement strand
GAGGGTCGGCCGGTATCGCGCCTGGGGCGGCGGGCTGGGGACCAGCCCCGCCTCGATCTCACCGTGGCAGTTTGCACACACGAGGACGCACTTGCGCGACTCCTCCCTGTAGGTGGCGATCGACTTGCCGCGACCCATTGTGATGTTGAAGCGCTTGATCGCGGGGTCGACGTGGTGGAAGTGGAGGTTGATAACAGTCCGGTCATAGCCGCAGATCGCGCAGCATCCACCCGCCTCCTCGACCAGCATCCGCTTCACTCGGCGATGCCGCCGGGTGACGGCGTCACCGACGCAGCGCTTGCACCGGACGCGTCCATCGCCGTAGCGATGGAAGATCGACGGGCCGTGGTGCGGGCAGACGCGCTCGAAGGCGGTGCTCACTGCGGCTGGTGGACGCCCCGTCCGACGCTTCTCGAAGGACGGCTCATGCACGAACATAGGTTCGCATGGGGACCGGACGGAATGCCCCCGGAGGGACTCGAACCCTCAACCTCAACGCTTAAAAGGCGTGCGCTCTATACCATTTGAGCTACGGGGGCAGCCTAAGCGTAGGCCGCCAGCGCTCAGAACACCGACCGCGTCAGCCCCCCGTCGACCACGAGCGTCTCGCCCGTGATGTAGCTCGCCCGCGCCGAGCACAGGAAGACGACGGCCGCCGCGAGCTCCTCGACGGTCCCCAGTCGGCCGGCCGGCACCTCCTCGCGCGCCGCGCGCTCGGCGGCCTCGCGGCCCTGCAGCTCGAAGATGCGGTCGGTCGCGATCCGGCCGGGGAGCACCGAGTTGAGCGTCACGCCGCTGCCGGCGACCGTGCGAGCGAGCGTCTTGAACGCCGTGATCATCGAGGCGCGATGTGCGTTCGAGAGCATGAGATTCGCGATCGGCTCGCGCACCGCGGTCGAGACGATGTTGACGATCCGCCCGAAGCCGCGGTCGCGCATGCCGGGCACGACCGCCTCCACGGAGGCCATCGGCGCCAGCACGAGCGTGCGATAAGCGTCCTCCCACGCGTCGCGACCGAACGCGAGCGGGTCCGGGTTCGCCGGTGGCCCGCCCGTGTTCGTGACGAGGACGTCGACCGGTCCGGCGGACGCGAGCAGCGCGTCGAGCTCGTCGAGATCGGCGTTGTCGTGGACCGCGGGGGTCGCGCCGATCTCGCGCGCCGCGGCCTCGATCCGCTCGCGCGAGCGCGACGTCACCGTGACCGCCGCCCCCTCGGCCAAGAGCTCAGACGCGATCGCGCGGCCGATCCCCTTCGAGGCGCCGAGGACGAGCGCGCGGCGACCGGCGAGGCCGAGATCCATCTGCCTGACGCTACACCGCGCGCGCGGGCAGCCGCCGGTCGCGGGCCAGGCGCCCGCACCACAGCGCGAAGAGCACGACCGCGAGCACGGCTCCGAGCCAGTGCAGCCCGACCACGACGGCGAGGACGCTCGGCACGCCGGCGAGGGCGGCGCCGACGAGGACCGGTCCGACCGGCAGGCCGACCGCGCGCGCCGTCACGAGCGCGCACAGCGCCCACGCCATCGGGCCGGCGAGCCAGCCCCACGAGGCGAAGAACGCGTGCGGAAGCGCGAGCCCGAGCGCAGCCGAGAGCAAGGCGACGGCGGCGAGCTGCACGAGCCCGGCCCGCCAGGCGGTCGAGCGGTCCATCGCGCTCCATTGTGGCGCGCCGGCGACGGCTCGTCGCCGGCCTGATGCACGCCGGTCCCGGCCGGGTAGGAAACTGTCACGGCCGGCGATCTCCCGACAAGCCCCTGCCCGCTCGCCGTCGCGCACATTGGCATCGCTCGCCCGCCCATTCCCGAAGCCCGACGAGCTCGACAGCGACGGGATCCCGTGGCTCTTCGTGCGCGTCCTCAGCGGCGCCAAGGAGCACCGCGCGACCGGCCACGCCGCAGAGATGGCCTTCTTCGCGGTCCTCACGCTCGTGCCCTCGACCGTGGCGGTCGGAGCGGCGTTCGGCGCGTTCAGGCACGTGGTGGGCTCCGACCTCATCACGAAGGCCGAGGACGCGGTGACCGCGGCCGTGCGGACGCTCATGGGTCCGGAGCTCGCCGACCAGGCGATCAACCCGTTCGTCCGCGCCCAGCTACAGGAGCCGCGCGGCGGGGTCGGGATCGGCGCCCTGCTCATCGCCTGGTGGCTGTCGGGCCGCCTCTTCGAGTCGACCGGTCACGCGCTCGACATCGTGTACGGCGTGACGGACCGGCGGACGACCCTGTCCTCGCGCCTGCTCGCGCTCGGGTTCGCGCTCGCGTCGGTGCTGCTCGTCTCGATGACGGTGGAGATGATGGTCACCGGGCCGCTGGGCCGCCCGGGGGCCGGCCCGGTGGACTGGCTGGGGCTCGGCCGGGCCTACACCGTCGTCTGGTCGGTCATCCGCTGGCCGCTCCTGCTCGCGATCGTGGTCGCGTTCCTCGTCGCCCTGTACCGCTTCAGCCCGAACGTACGCCACTGCTGGCGCGACAACGTCCCCGGCGCCATCCTCGGGGCGGCGCTCTGGATCGTGGCCGGGGCCGGCTTCCGGATCTCGGCCGCGATCGGCCTGCGCTCGTCGTCCGGCGTGTCGACCGACGACCCGACGGTGCACATCATCGGCCAGTCCGTCAACGCCGTCGTCGCCACCGTCATTTGGGCGTACCTGGCCAGCATCGCGATCCTCCTCGGCGGCGAGTTCAACGCCGCGCTGGGCGACCGCCGTCGCAGGCGCGCGCCCGCCGAAGCGGGCCTGACCGCCATGCCTCCCGTCGCCGGGGTCTAGCCTTTCCCGCGGGCGGTTAGCTCAGCTGGCCAGAGCACCTGCTTTACACGCAGGGGGTCGTCCGTTCGAGTCGGACACCGCCCATCCAGCCCGAGGTAACCGACGCGGTGATCATCTAGGCTCTCTCGATCGACCGCCGCGTGCTCGAGGAGGCCCGCTGATCCGCCGGCTGCTCGCCGCCGGCCTCGCCGCCATGTTGGCGACCGCCGTCGCCGGATGCGGCGGCGAGAAGCCGTACAAGGTCGGCCTCATCATCAAGCAGGACACGAACCCGTTCTTCCGGGATATCCGCAAGACCACGGAGCGACTGGCCGCCCGCGACGGACTCGACCTCGATGTCCTCGTCGGCCACAGCGACGTCGACAATTTGAGCCGGGTGCTCGCCATCGGCAGCATGGTGCGCGCCGGCGCGAAGGGAATCCTGATCACACCAGTCAGCTCGCGCGGCGTCGTGCCGGGCGTCGAGCAGGCCCGCAAGGCCGGCGTGACGGTGATCGCGCTCGACACTCCGACCGACCCGGAGTCGGCCGCGAACGCGCTGTTCGCGACCGACAACCGCAGGGCCGGCGAGCTCATCGGCCGCTACGCGCGCGCCAAGGCGGCTGAGCTCGGGCTCGTGCCGAAGATCGCGATGCTCGACCTCGCGCCGGGCATCGCGACCGGCGCGCAGCGTCACGAGGGCTTCCTGAAGGGCTTCGGGATCGCGGAGGGCGACCCGCGAATCGCGGGCACGGCGAACACCGCCGGCGACGAGGTGAAGGGGCGCGTGGCGATGGCGCGGCTGCTCCGCGCGAATCCCGACATCAACGTCGTCTACACGGTCAACGAGCCCGCGGCGTTCGGCGCCGCCGCCGCGCTGCGAGCGGCCGGCAAGTCCCCATCGGGAGTGATCCTCGTCTCGGTCGACGGCGGCTGTCAGGCGATCCGACGCGGAGTCCGCCGCGGCCTGATCGACGCGACGGCGCAGCAGTACCCCGGCGCCATGGCCCGCGGCGGCGTCGCGGCGCTCGCCGCCCTCGCGCGCGGCGGCCACAGGCCGTCGGGCTACCACGACACGGGCGTCGAGCTCATCACCGCCGATCCGGCCCCCAAGGTCGACTCCCACGGCGTCGCATACGGTCTGCGGCACTGCTGGGGCTGACGTCGCTCGACGAAGGACCGGCAGCCCGGCGCCGCCGAGCGTACGGGACCGCCCCCAAGTCGCTCAGCTCGGCGGACTGAAGTAGATCGTTGGGTCGCCCGCAACGAGCCAGATCTCCGGGTGCTCGAGTGGCACGAAGCTGCGGTCGCCGCCCGGCTCCCGCGTGTCGGGGACCGTGTTGCCGCTCGGCTGGTGGAGGATGAAGTTCACCGGCATCGTGTCGTCTTTGAGCGGGATCTGGAAGACGGCGCCGAACGCGTCCGTCCCCGACGGCG
>DATNGY010000143.1:0-2245 GCA_035605735.1 Solirubrobacteraceae bacterium | reverse complement strand
GGCCCGAGCGGTGCGGTCGCGAACACGCAGCACGAGTCGATCGCCGGCTGAGCCGCAGCCACGCCTCCTGCGCCGCGTCATCGGTCACATCCCTCGGTCGTGAGGTGTCAAATGGATGACCGACGAAACGCGAATGGATGTGACAGGAGGAACCACCGATGACGAAGATCGCCGTAACGGGAGCGACGGGACGCCTCGGGCGCCCGCTGGTCGACGTCCTCGAGGAGCAAGGCCACGAGGTCGTCCCGATCGCCCGTTCGAAGGGCGTGGACGTGATCACCGGCGAGGGCCTCGCCGAGGCGCTCGACGGGGTGGACGCGATCGTCGACGCGGCGACCAGCCCTTCGCCCGACGAGCAAGAGGCGACGAACTTCTTCACGACGTCCGCGCGCAACCTGCACGAGGTCGGCGCGGAAGCCGGCGTGAAGCGGATCGTGCTCGTGTCGATCATCGGCATCGACAAGTTCAAGACGGGTTACAACGCCGCGAAGCTCGCCCAGGAGCAGGCGGCGCTTGCGGGCCCGATCCCGACGCGCATCCTCCGGGCGGCGCAGTTCCACGAGTTCGTGGAGCAGCTGCTCGACTGGGGGCGGCAGGGGGACGTGGCCTACGTCGCCGCGATGCGGACTCAGGTGGTCGCCGCCCGCACGGTGGCCGAGACGCTGGCCGAGCTGGTGCTGGACGCGGAGCCCACCGGGCCGACCCTCGAGATCGCCGGCCCGCGCGCGGAGCGACTCGTTGACTTGGCGCGGCTCGTGGCGGCGCACCGCGGTGAGTCGCTGCAGGTCTTCGAGACGACCGAGTACTTCCCCGAGGGCGAGCTCTACGACTCAGGCGCGGCGCTGCCCGGCCCGGGCGCCAAGCTGGCCGGCCCGACGTTCGAGGAGTGGCTGAAGGCCCTGCCCGAGCCCGCCGGGACCGGGGACCGGCTCGGCTGAGGGCTCGGCTCGAACCGACGTCGCCGAGTCGCGCCGCCAGGCTCAGCGCCCGCGCGTGAGGTTGCGCTCGGCGAGCGCCGTGGCCGCCGTCAGCGGCGTCGCGCCGTCGGAGGCGGCGTCGAAGATCGCCCGGAGCGTGTCGCCGACGCCGTGGACGCGCTGGCGGGCGCGGCGCGGGTCGTAGCCCGATGGTCCGAGCTCGACGCTGATGTTGATGATGCCGCCGGCGTTGCAGACGAAGTCCGGCGCCCACAGGATCCCGCGGCGGTCGAGCGCGTCGGCGACGGCGTCGTGTGCGAGCTGGTTGTTGGCGGCCCCCGCGATCGCGGCGACCTGGAGCTCGGGCACCGTCTCGTCGTCGAACACCCCTCCCAGGGCGCACGGGGCGATGACGTCGACGGCGGCGGTCAGCGCGCGCTCGGGCGTCATCCAGTGGGCGCCGAGGCGGTCGGCCTCGACACGCTTGGCGGGGTCGATGTCCGCTACGACGAGCTTGGCGCCGCGGCGGGAGAGCTTGCGCGCGAGCGGGAGCCCGACGTGGCCGAGCCCGACGACGGCGACGGTGCGCCCGCGGACGGTGGCCGCGCCGTACGCGCGCTCGCAGGTGGCGAGGATCGCGGCCTCGACGCCGACTGCGGTCCACGGGCTCGGGTCGCCCGAGCCGCCGCGCGCCCGGGGTAGGCCCGTCACGTGCGGGGTCGCGCGGGCGACGACCGCCATGTCGCGCGTCGTCGTCCCGACGTCCTCGGCCGTCAGGTAGCGGCCACCGACCGCGTCGACGGTCTCCCCGAAGTCGAGCAGAACGTCGCGGCGGGCGGCCCCCCTGGGCACCGGGCCGTGCAGCGCGATGACCCCCTTGCCGCCGCCGAGCGGCAGGCCGGCCACGGCGGCCTTGAGCGTCATCGCGCTCGAGAGGCGCAGCGCGTCGCGCATCGCCGCGCGGTTGTCCTCGTAGTGCCACATGCGGCAGCCGCCCAGGGCGGGGCCGAGGGCCGTCGAGTGGACGGCGACGATGCAGTAGGCGCCGGAGCGCCGCCCGCGGCGGACGAGCAGCTCCTCGTGGTCGAGGGTGGCGGGATGGGGCACCACGGCGCCCCGCCACGTTAGCTCAGGGCCCCGGCGGGGGCGCCTGGGAGCCCTCTGGAGCGCCCGCGGCAGCGCTTGCGCGGGCCGCGTCGTCGCCGCTCGCGCCGGCGCCGGCCGCGGCGGAGTCGGCGGCGGCGCTCGCGGCCGGCTCGGCGGCGGCGAGGACCGAGGCGGGCGGCGCCGCCGCCGGCGCCGGCAGCTCCGACAGGCCGGTCGCGTTC
>DATNGY010000142.1:0-5024 GCA_035605735.1 Solirubrobacteraceae bacterium | reverse complement strand
GCCCGGGCACCCCGCCGGCGCCCGATCTCACCCCGGCCATCGTCGGCATGCCGGAGGAGGACGCGGAAGCCGCGCGTCCCCCGCGCATCGAGCGCTAGCCACAGCAGATCACGCACAGCGGTGGCGTGCTTTGTGACGCCTCTGTCAAGAAAGCGCCCCAATCTGCGACCCGGTAGGGAGAGACCGCCGGACCCCGATCTAGACTCGGCGATCCGAGCTTCGAGCGTCATCTGAAAGGAGCCTCCGCGTGGCGGCGACGAACATCAACCGGGTGGTCCTCACGGGCAACCTCACCCACGATCCCGAGCTTCGCTCGCTGCAGAGCGGCAACTCGGTCTGCAAGCTGCGCGTCGCGTGCAACACGCGCCGCAAGAACAACGCCACGGGGGAGTGGGAGGACAAACCCAACTACTTCGACGTGACGGTCTGGGGTGCGCAGGGCGAGAACTGCGCCCGGTTCCTCACGAAGGGCCGGCCGGTCGCGATCGACGGCCGCCTCGAGTGGCGCGAGTGGGAGACGCCGGAGGGCCACAAGCGCCAGGCGGTCGACATCATCGCCGACTCGGTGCAGTTCCTCTCCAGCCCGCGCGACGACGCGGGCGGCGGAGCGGGCAACGGGTTCACGCCGCGCTCGGACATCCCCGTCGACACGCAGGACTTCGCCGCGGCCCCGTCCCGCGGAACCTCCGCGCCAGCGGACGACGACATCCCGTTCTGACGCGCGGGCCTCGGCGCGGCGGTCGGCTCGCAGCCCCCCGATCAGCCCCCCGCCGCGCCGTCTCGCGCCGCGTGCGCGCAGCCACACGTGGAGCGCTGTGAGCGCACTCTCGCGTAAGCCGGCGCGCGGCAGCTGACCGGTTCCTGGTTACCAGCGTCAGCCGGCGGGTACCGGACGATCGCGCGAGCGCGCTCACTCGGCCCGACTTGCCGAGTGCTCATTCACGGAAGGAGACGTACGTGCCCCTCGCCATCGCCGGCACCGGTTACGGGTTGATCGGGATCCTCGTCATCATCCTGATCGTCGTCCTGATCTTCTATTTCGCTCGCCGCGCCTGAGGAGAGCACGCCCGCGCCCGCCGCTCGCGCGAGCGACCCTCTGCACCGCCGGTTCCGCAGCCGACCTCGCCAGGCCCGCTACCCTGACGGTGAGCGCCTCCGTCCGGAGGCGCGGCGCATCGGCCCGCGCTCGTCGCGGCGGAGGTGGCAAACTTCCCGCACGCGCGCGCCGTCCGGCGCGCGTTCGACTGCGACGAGACCGAGGGACTTCAGGACGTGGCCAAGCAGCGCAACCGCAAGGTCAGGCGGCGGGACCGCAAGAGCGGGACGGGCAGCGCGCGGCGCAAGCCGTGCCCCTACTGCAAGGACAAGATCGACCAGGTCGACTACAAGGACGTCGGCACGCTGCGCCGGTTCATCTCCGAGCGTGGCAAGATCCGCTCCCGGCGTATCAGTGGCGCCTGCCGCCGCCACCAGAACCAGATCGCGCGTGCGGTCAAGCGCGCCCGCGAGCTGGCGCTGCTCCCGTACGTGAGCGACGCTCGCGAGGAGCGCGTCGGTGGCGGGGGCCGGCGCGACCGCGAGGATCGCTAGGCCGGTGCCCGAGGCGATCCTGCTCAAGGACGTCGAGCGCCTCGGCGACAAGGGCGCCGTCGTCGACGTCTCGAAGGGCTACCTGCGCAACTTCCTGATCCCGCGCGGACTGGCCCAGCCCGCGACGAAGGGCGCCCTCGAGGCGGCCCGGCGCGAGGCGCAGGCCGCCGAGCGCGCCGAGCAGGTCGCGGCCGACCGCGCGCAGGAGCACGCCGACCTCCTGGCGAAGACGGTGTTGACGCTGTCGCAGCAGGCCGGCGAGGACGGCCGCCTCTTCGGATCGATCACCACGCAGGACATCGCCGACGCGATCCGCGAGGCGCGCGGGATCACCGTCGATCGCCGCAACGTGCACCTCGAGGAGCCGATCCGCCACGTCGGCACCTACATGGTCGTCGTCGAGGTCGCGCCGCACGTCACGGCGACGATCAAGACGATCGTCGCCGAGCAGTAGTCGCGCGCTCTCCGTTCTCGCCCGCGCACTCGACGCCGGCGGTGGCCGGACTCAAGGACAGCGCGGGCCGTCGCGCACGAGACGTGCGAGCACGGCGGCGTATCGCTCCGCGTGAGCGACGATGAACGCGTCGGGCTGGTCCACGGGCACGCGCCGCCGCGCGATGAACGCCACGAGCGGCGGGCCGGCGTAGACGGTGCCGCGCGGGCAGCGCTCGGCCGCCGCGACGAGCCCGTTCATCTCGCTGCGGCTGTGCCGCACCTTCCAGCCGGGAGACGACGACAGCGGGCGGTGAAACGGCCGCGGGTCGAGCGGATCGAGCAGCAGCGACGCCGACTGGGCGAGCAGCAACAACCCGAGCGCCCCCGCCGCCAGCGCCGCAGGGACGCGCAGGGTGGTCCTCAGCGCCCACACCACTCCGGCCACCGCGAGCGTCGCCAGCAGCGGCTCGCTCGGAACCACCACGTTGAGGCCCGTTCCCGGCTTGACGATCGTGATCGTCATCGCGAGCGCGCCGACCGCCGCCGCAGCCACGGTCCTCAGCAGCGCCGGCTCACGAGCCTGGCCCCGCAGCCGCAGCGCGACGGCCGCGAACACGACGAGCGCCAGGAGGGTCCAGCTCGCCTGAGCCCACGCGCCGACCTGGAGCTCGAGCCCGTTGCCGGCCTGCACCTGCGCCGTGATGATCTGCCGCCAGAACTCGATGCCGAACAGCGCCGTGAACGCGGCGGCCTGCGCGACGATCGCGCAGGCCGCCCAGCGCGCGGCCGTGCGGCGGGCGGGCGAGGCCGCGATCAGCAGCGCCGCCGGCACGGCGAACGGCAGCTTTGCGAACACGGCGCCGCCCGCGAGGACGCCGGCGGCGCGCGCGGTCGCCGGACGCGCTGCCAGCATCGCCGCTCCCAGCAGCAGCGGCGCGCCCAGCTGCTCGGGCAGCAGCAGTCCGTGCTGATGCGTCGCCCACGGCGTGACCAGCACCAGCCCCGCCGCCGCGATCGCCGCGAACCGGTTCGCCGTCAGCCGCCATACGGCCTCGGCCGCCAGTAGCCCCGTGACGACCTGCAGCAGCCCGCACGCGAGGCGCAGCGTGTCGAGGGAGTCGTGGATCCCGAGCGCGGCGGCGCCGAAGAGGTACGTCCACGGCGGCTGCGAGGCGATCAGGCCTCCGTACAGGTCGCCGTCGTGGAGCAGCAGACGCGACGTCAGCGCGTAGACGCCCTCGCTGGGTCCCCAGTCGGCGTGGCCACGGGCCAGCTCGAGCATGACCGCCAACAGCAGAGCCAGCGCCGCCGCCGCGAAGCGGTCGCTACGCGTCATGCGCGGGGAAACGCGGTCGGCGCTGCCTTCGACGCGACGTGTTACAGGCCACCACAGCATCGTGCCGTCTTTGCGGAGACGGACGGGGAGCGAGCGGTGGGGCGACCTGACCGTCCGCTAGCTTCGAGCCGCGTCCCATGAGCACCCCCCCGACCACGAACGGCCACCCGGGCGACGCGCCCGCCGGCGCCGCGCCGGGCGTCCCGCCGCACTCGCTCGAGGCCGAGCAGTCGGTCCTCGGGGCGATGCTCCTCTCCGACCGCACGCACTACGCGTTCGTAATCGAGGAGGCGCTCAAGCCGGAGGACTTCTACCGCGAGCGCCACCGGCTCATCTTCGAGTCGATGCTCGAGCTCTTCACCGCCGGCGAGCCGATCGACGTGCTCACGGTCACCGAGCACCTGCGCGGCCGCGGCCGTCTCGACGACGTCGGCGGGGCGGCCGAGATCGACGCGGTGACCGCCGCCGTCCCCGCGGTCGGGAACCTGCGCCAGTACGCGCAGATCGTGCGCGACCGGGCGCTCCTGCGCCGGCTCCTCGGCGCGACCTACGACATCCAGGCGCTCGCGCACGCGCCCGACGCCCCGCCGCGCGAGATCGTCGAGCGCGCGGAGCGGGCAATGCTCGAGGTCGCGCGCGACGATCGCCAGCGCGACTTCCGCAAGGTCGGCGACGTCCTGCACGTCGAGATCGACAAGTGGCAGCGCCTCTCGGCCGAGGGAATCTCCCTGACGGGCACCCCGAGCGGCTTCGCCGACCTCGACGCGATCACGGGCGGCTTCCAGCCGGGCAATCTCGTGGTCATCGCGGCACGTCCCGCCATGGGAAAGTCGGCTCTGGTCACGAACATCGCCGAGAACGTCGCGCTCGCGCGCGAGCGCCCGCGCCCGGTGGCGCTCTTCTCGCTCGAGATGTCCGAGGCCGAGCTCGCGCAGCGCTTCATCGCCTCGCAGGCGGCGATCAAGGGCGACGACCTGCGCAAGGGCCGCCTCCGCGACGAGAGCAAGTGGAAGCGCGTGCTGCGCATCGCCGGCCAGTACGACGCGGCGCCGCTCTACGTCGACGACTCCTCCGACGTCGGCATCCTCGACGTCCGGGCGAAGGCCCGCCGGCTCCACCAGCAGGCGATGAGCCAGCATGGCGGACTCGGGCTCGTGATCGTCGACTACCTCCAGCTCATGCGAGCCGACTCGCGCTACGACAGCCGGGTGCAACAGGTCGGCGAGCTCAGCCGCGGTCTCAAGCTGCTCGCCCGTGAGCTCGACGTCCCGGTCATCGCGCTCTCGCAGCTCTCGCGCGGCGTGGAGTCGCGCACCGACAAGAGGCCGATGCTCTCGGACCTGCGCGAGTGCGTGAGGGGCGACACGCCGGTCGTGCTCGCCGACGGCCGCCGAGCGCCGATCCGCGACCTCGTCGGGACGGCGCCGACCGTGGTCGCCGTCGATGCCGACGATCGCCTCACGACCGCGCGCGCTGACGTGGTCTGGTCCGTCGGGCGGCGGCAGACGCTCCGGGTACGGCTCGCGTCGGGGCGCACCATCTGCGCGACGGCCGAGCATCGCCTGCGCTGCGGCGCCGGATGGGGGACGGTCGGCGCCCTGCGGGTGGGCGACCGCGTTGCCCTCGCGCGCCGCCTCGAGGAGCCCCACGAGCCGGCGCGCTG
>DATNGY010000141.1:0-9062 GCA_035605735.1 Solirubrobacteraceae bacterium | reverse complement strand
GCTCGCTCTTCCAGGACGTCCGCCCCCACTTCCCGATCCAGGCCCAGCCGCGCGTCTGGCACGTCGTCGACGGCTACATCGCCTGCACCATCGAGATCCTCGAGCGCATGCCCGGGCCCGGCGTCGACGCCGACGGCAATCCACTGCAGTGCCGCGCGACCACCCGCCGCGGGACGCCCTGCCAGCGCGCCCCGTTGCCGCACAACGGCTACTGCCCCTCGCACCAGCACCTCGCCGAGACCGAGGAGGTCGAGGCGAGAGGCATGATCGCCGCGTAGCCGAGGAGCTCGCGGCGAGAGGCATGATCGCCGCCTAGCCCAGGAGCTCGCGGCGAGAGGCACGATCGCCGCGTAGCCCTCGCTGGGTACGCTCGCGTCCATGCTCCTCGGCGTGGACGTGGGCGGGACGTTCACCGACGCCGCCCTCGTCACCGGCGGCCGGCTGCACACCGCGAAGGCGCCGACCACGCCGCGCGACCAGTCGGAGGGCGTGATGGCGGCGGTCGCTTCCGTGCTCGACGACGCGGGCGCCGCGGCCGGCGACGTCGAGCACGTCGCCCACGGCATGACCGTTGCGACGAACGCGCTGCTCGAAGGCAAGGTCGCGCGGACGGCGCTCGTGGCCACGGCCGGCTTCACCGACCTCGTCGAGCTCGGGCGCCAGGCGCGCCGCGAGCTCTACCGCCTCTGCGCCGCCTGGCCGGCGCCGCTCGTGCCCGTCGAGCGGCGCTTCGGGGCCGCCGAGCGCACCGGCCCCGACGGCGTGCTGACCGAGCTCGACGAGCTCGAGGAGCTCGTCGGGGCCGTCGCCGGCTGCGAGCCCGAGGCCGTCGCCGTCTGCCTCCTGCACGCCTACGCACATCCCCGCCACGAGCGCGCGATCGGCGACGCCCTGCGCGAGCGCCTCGGCGACGAGGTGCACGTCTCGCTCTCCCACGAGGTCGTCGGGACCTTCCGCGAGTTCGAGCGCGCCGCGACCACCGAGGTCGACGCCGCCCTCTCCCCGCTCCTCGCCGCCTACCTGCGCCGCCTGGTCGACCGCGCCCGCGACGAGGGGCTGCCCGCGCCGACGATCATGCAGTCGAGCGGCGGCCTGGCCTCGCTCGAGGAGGCCGCCGGCCATGCGGCGCTGACCGTCCTCAGCGGACCTGCGGGCGGCGCGGCGGCCGCCGCGCTGCTCTCCGAGCGCTGCGGCGAGCCCGACCTGCTCTGCTTCGACATGGGCGGGACGTCGTGCGACGTCTGCGTCGTCGAGGGCGGCGCCGTCCGCGAGACCGCCCAGCGCGAGGTCGGCGGGCGACCGCAGGCGCTGCCGATGGTCGACATCCACACGGTCGGCGCGGGCGGTGGGTCGATCGCCTGGCGCGACGGCGGCGGCGCGCTGCGCGTCGGCCCGCACTCGGCCGGGGCCGAGCCGGGCCCGGCCTGCTACGGCCGCGGGGGCAACGAGCCGACCGTGACCGACGCGAACCTCGTCCTCGGCCACCTCGACCCCGGCGCGCCGCTCGCGGGCGACGTCGAGCTCGACGCGGAGGCCGCGCACGCCGCGGTCGGCGAGCTCGCCGACGCGCTCGGCCTCGAGCGCGATGACTGCGCCGCGGGCATCGTCCGCGTCGCCAACAACGAGATGGTCCGGGCGCTGCGGGTCATGACCGTCGAGCGCGGCGTCGACCCGCGCGACTTCGCGCTGCTGGCCTTCGGCGGGGCCGGGCCGCTGCACGCCGCAGCGATCGCCGACGAGCTCGGGATGCGGCGCCTGCTCGTCCCGCGCGCGTCCGGCGTGCTGAGCGCGCTGGGACTCGCCGCGGCGGACCGCCGCCGCGACCGCGCCCGCACCGTCCTGCTCCACGGCGGCGCGCTCACGTCCGAGGCGCTCGCGGTCGAGGAGGGCGACGCCGCCTACGACGTGCGCTACCGCGGGCAGTCCTTCGAGCTGACGATCCGCGACGTCGAGCCCGATCCCGGCGCGGTCCGCGAGGTGTTCGAGGCGCTGCACGAGGAGCGCTACGGCTACCGCGATCCCGACGGCGAGATCGAGGTCGTGACGATCCGCGAGCGCCGCACGGAGCCTGGTCCGGACGTCGAGTTCGAGGCGCAGGAGCGCGGCGACGTGCGCGGGCCGACGGTCGTCGGATTGCCGGAGGCCACGCTCGTCGTGCCCGAGGGCTGGGCCGGCTCCACCGACGAGACGGGCACGCTCGTGCTCGAGCGGCAAGGGTGAGCGGGCTCGACCCGATCGCCCTGCAGGTCGTCGCCGGCGGCCTGCGTGCCGGCTGCGAGGAGATGGGCGCGGTGCTCGTGCGCTCCGCGCACAGCGCGAATATCAAGGAGCGGCGCGACTGCTCGACGGCGCTCTTCGACCCCGCCGGCGAGATGGTCATGCAGGCCGAGCACATCCCCGTCCACCTCGGCGCGATGCCGGCGGCCGTCGCCGCCGTGCGCGACGAGGACCACGCGCCCGACGTCGCGTGGATCCTCAACGACCCCTACGCGGGCGGCACGCACCTGCCCGACATCACCGTCGTGACGCCGGTCTTCGCCGGGGACGAGCTCCTCGGCTTCGCTGCCTCGCGCGCCCACCACGCGGACGTCGGCGGACGCGTGCCGGGCTCCATGCCGGCCGACTCGACGACGCTCGAGGAGGAGGGCGTGGTCATCGCGCCCCGGGTCCTCGACGACGACGCGCTCGAGGAGCTCGCGGGGCAGATGCGCCAGCCCGCCCAGCGACGCGCCGACCTGCGCGCGCAGCTCGCGGCGAACCGGACGGGGGCCCGCCGCCTGGTCGAGCTCGCCGAGCGCCTCGGCGTCGAGCCCCTGCGCGAGGCGACCGCGGCCGTCCTCGACTACGCCGAGCGGCGCACGCGCGCCTGCCTGGCCGAGCTCGAGGACGGGGAGCGCGAGGCCGTCGACGTGCTCGAGGCGGCCGACGGCGACCTCGAGCTGCGCCTGCGCGCGACCGTCGACGGCGACGCGCTCGAGCTCGACTTCGAGGGCAGCGCCGAGCAGCACGAAGGCAACCTCAACTGCCCGCTCGCGGTGACGGTGTCGGCCTGCCTGTTCGCCGTGCGGGTCCTCACGGATCCCGACATCCCCGCGAGTGCCGGCGCCCACCGCCCGCTCACCGTCCGCGCCCCGGACGGTTCGCTGCTCAACGCGCGCTCGCCGGCGGCTGTAGCGGCAGGCAACGTCGAGACCTCGAGCCGCGTGGCCGACCTCGTGCTCGGCGCCTTCGGCCGCGCGCTCGGGCAGGGGACGATGAACAACGTCACGCTCGGCACCGAGGACTGGACCTACTACGAGACGCTCGGCGGCGGCCAGGGCGCGTGCCCGGAGGCCGACGGACCGTCGGGCGTCCACGTCGCGATGAGCAACACGCTCAACACGCCGGTCGAGGCGCTCGAGCTCGAGTTCCCGCTGCGGGTCGTCGAGTACGCGGTGCGCCGCGACAGCGGCGGCGCCGGGGCACATCGGGGCGGCGACGGCGTGGTCCGCGAGCTCGAGGCGCTCGAGGACGTGACGTTCTCGCTGCTCACGGAGCGCCGCCGGCACGCTCCGCGCGGCGCCGACGGCGGCGCCGACGGCGCCAGCGGTCGCAACGTCGTCGCCGGCGACGAGGTCGGCTCGAAGGCGTCGGGGACGCTGCGCGCGGGCGAGCGCCTGCGGATCGAGACGCCCGGGGGCGGCGGCCAGGGCGAGCCCTGAGTCACGCTACGCGACGGCCACCGCCTTCCCGTTCTCGGCCGGCGCTGAGTTCGCGGCCGGCGCGTGGGCGACGAGGACCGCGACGTCCGCATGGTGCATGACGTACGTGCTGACGCTGCCCAGCAGCGCCGAGCCGACCGGCCCGTGCCCGCGCGAGCCCATGACGATGAGATCCGAGTCGTCGCGCTCCGCGGCGCGCACGATGCTCTTGCCCGCCGGGCCGAGCCTCCACGCCGTCGCCACCGGCACATCGGCCGGCGCTCCGTCGCGGGCGGCGTTGAGGCGCTCGACGGTCTCGGCCTCGATCTGCGCCTGGAGCAGGTCGGGCCGGCCGCCGGCCATCGCGATCATCGCGCTGACGGTCGGCACGGCGCTGAAGATCGTGACCCGCTCGACGTGCTCGGCGCGGCTCAGGTCGAAGGCCTGCTCGAGCGCGAGCTGCGCGCTCGGCGAGCCGTCATAGGCCACGAGGATCCGCCGGAACATCTCCCACCTCCATCGAGCAAGGAAATCAAATAGCTGTTTGAGTAACGATATGCCCCGCAACCAGATTTGTCAAACGTGTGCTTGAATACTCGGTGGTGGACGAGACACTCCGAGACGGCCGGCGCGTGGCGGGCGCCGAGACCCGGCGGCGGTTGCTGGAGAGCGCCCGGACGCTCCTCGCCGAGCGCGGCGACGCCGAGCTCACGCTGCGCGAGATCACCGACGCCGCGCGCGCCAACGTCGCCGCGGTGAGCTACCACTTCGGCTCGAAGGAGGATCTGCGGACCGAGGCCGTCCGCGGTGCGCTGCGGATCCTCGCCGAGCGCGTCGTGACGGCCCTCGAGGCGCTGCCGGCGGACGCGTCGCTCGTCGACGTCGCGACGACGTGGTGCGAGCCGGTGGTGGCCGCGATCGCCCGCCCGGACAGCGAGGATGGCGTCCTCGCGCGGATCGCCTCGCGCGTCGCCACGAACGCGGTCGGCGGCCTGCGCGACGACTACGAAGCGATCATGGCCCCGGCGCACGCCGTCGTGATCGAGCGCCTGCGGCGCGTCGTGGCCGAGGATCTCTCGGACGACGAGCTGCGGCTGCGCAGGGAATGCGCGATCGGGCTGTTCCTCTTCATTGCCGGCGACCACCTCCCCATCGACCTCGCCGCGCGCGGCGAGGCCGAGGCGCGCCGCCTCGTCGTCGGCGCGGTGGCGGGCATCCTCGGCGGGACGCCGCTCCCGGGCTGAAGACGCTCAGTCCACCGCGCGGCGCACGAAGCCGAGGACGCCGAGCGCGCCGAAGAGCGCGAGCGAGACCCCGAGGCCGAGCGCGACCCAGCCCGCGCCGAGGTGCGGGAGCGCGGTGAGAGCGGCGCGCATGCCCTCGCTGACGTAGGTCAGCGGGTTAAGCAGCGTCACGACCTGAAACCACCGCAGCGTCGCGAGGGAGGCCCACGGATAGAAGGCGGCGCCCGTGAAGATGAGCGGCGTCAGGACGAGCGCGAACGCGACGCTGATGCGGTTCGGGGGCACCGCCGTGCCGAGCACGAGCCCCATGCCGGCGGCGGTGAGCGAGCCGAATACGAGGATCGCCGCGAGCGCGCCCCAGCTCGCGCCGCCGAGGTGGATGCCGCCGGGCAGGATGAGCTCGCCCAGGGGCAGGATCAGGATCGCCGCGACGATGCCGCGCAGCGCGGCGATCAGCATCTTCTGCACGGCGACCGCGGCGACCGGGAGCGGCGCGAGCAGCCGGTCCTCGATCTCCTTGGTGAACGAGAACTCGATGACGAGCGGCAGCGCCGTGTTCTGCAGCGCAGTGAGCACGAGCGTCAGGGCCATGATCCCCGGCAGCAGCGCCGTGCCGTAGGCGCCCCGCGCGGCGCCGATCTCGGGCAGCACGCGACCGAAGACGAAGAGGAAGAAGATCGGCTGCAGGAGCGCCTGGCTGAGGAACGCGAGCGGCTCGTGGCGCACGGTGACCCAGAGATCGCGCTCGCAGAGGGCGACGAACGCGCGCGCCGCCGAGGCGCGGGGGGCGGGCGCACCGGCCGCCGTGGTCGGCGCGCTCATCGCAGCCCTCGCCCGGTCAGGTGCACGAAGACGTCCTCGAGCGTGCCCTCGATGCGCCGCAGCTCGACGAGCGGCCGGCCCGCTTCGCGCGCCACGCCGAGCGCCCGCTCGGCCAGGCCCTCGTCGACGCCGTCACCGTAGAGACGCACGCGCCAGCGGCCCTCGCCCGCGGCGCTCGTCTCGACGCGCACCCCGCCGTTCAGCGCGCCGAAGGCCGCGGCGGGATCGTCGCCGCCCTCGAGCACGAGGTCGAGCCCGTGCTCGGCCGGCAGCAGCCGGCGCAGCGCCTGCGGCGTGTCGAGCGCGATCACGCGCCCGTGGTCCATGATCGCGATCCGATCGCAGAGCCGGTCGGCCTCGACCATGTCATGGGTGGTGAGGACGAGGGTCACGCCGGCCCGCTTGAGGTCGAGCATCGTGTCCCACAAGAAGAGGCGCGACTGCGGGTCCAGGCCCGTCGTCGGCTCGTCGAGGATGAGCAGCCGCGGCTCGTGCATGAGCGCCCGGGCGATCATCAGCCGTTGCGCCATCCCGCCCGAGTAGGTGCGCACGTTGTCGTGCTCGCGGCCCTCGAGCCCGAGCCGCGCGAGCACCTCGCGGGCGCGGGCCCGGCGCTCCGCGCGCGGCGTCCCGAAGTAGGCGGCGTGGAACGTGAGGTTCTCGATCGCCGTCAGCGTGCGGTCGAGGTTCGACAGCTGCGGGACGACCGCGATCCGCCGCTTGACGGCGACGGGGTCCGCCGAGACGTCGAGGCCGTCGACGAGCACGCGGCCGGCGGTCGGCCGCACGCGCGTCGTGACGACGCCGATCGTCGTCGTCTTGCCGGCCCCGTTGGGCCCGAGCAGGCCGAAGAGCTCGCCCTCGCGGACGGCGAAGTCGATCCCGGCCACGGCCTCGGGGCCGTCGGGCCCGTAGCGCTTGCTCAGCGCCTCGACGCGCACGAGGTCGGTGGCCGGCATCGACCCTCATGGTGACAACCGGCCTACGCGGGCGCGCCCGCGGCCGTTACGTGGTCCAGCCCCCCGCCATCGCCGCGCGCCGTTCCTTCCCGCGCCCCGGTCACGCGGCGCGCACGCGGACGCGCGGCCAGCAGGTGTTGACGTAGCCCTTCGGGTTCCACAGCGGCGCGGCGTGCTCGGGCTGGGTCGCGGCGGCGCTGTCCCACGCGCGCACGACGAGCTCGTGCTCCCCGGGGGCGAGCTCGAGCGCGAGCCGCCACGGCCGCCACGCCCACGGGCCGAGGTCGTCGCCGAGCGCGGCGGCGAGCCACGTCCGGCCGCCGTCGGCCGAGACGTCGACGCGGGCGACGGCGCGGGCGCCGCCGGCGATGGCGTAGCCGCGCACGTCGACGCGCCCGGCGGCGACGCGCTCCCCGTCGGCGGGCGCGAGGATGTCGGCGTTGAGCGCGAGCTCCCCGAGCGCCATGCCGACGTCGGGACCCGGCTCCTCCTCGGGGCGCAGGAGCCGGTAGGCGGTGCGCTGGAAGTATCCGTCCCATGGCTCCGCGCGGACCTCGACACGCTCGAGCCACTTCACGCTGCGGGCGCCGACGTAACCGGGGACGAGGACCCGCAGCGGCGCGCCGTGGTCGGGCGCCAGCGGCGCCCCGTTCAGCTCCCAGGCGAGCAGCACCTCGGGGCCCAGCGCCTTGGCGAGCGGGATCGACCCGCCGAAGGGCTGCGGCGGGTCGGCCTCCGCGCTCTCGTCGGGGGCCGCGAAGCCGACGTGCGCCGCCCCGCCGCGCACGCCCGCGGCGGCGAGCACGTCGGCGAGGGCGACGCCGCGCCAGCGCGCCGTGCTCACGGCGCCCGAGCCCCAGACGAGCTCGCCGGGCACCGGGCGCACCGCCGCCAGGCCGGCGCGGCGGTTGCCCGCGCACGCGAGCGTGGCCACGACCTCGCGGACCGCGAACCGTCCCTGGCGCAGCGCGTCGAGCGTCAGCTCGAGCGGGCGCTCGACCAGCCCGTCGACGCGCAGACGGAAGCGACTCGGGTCGATGGTGGGCACCGGACCGTGGCTGCGCACGTAGAAGGCGTCGGCTGGCGTGATCGCCGCCGCGGCGAGCGCCGCGGCCGGCGGCTCGGCGTTGAACGGCTCGTCCTCGTGGACGAGGAGGTCCCCCCGCTTGCCCGGTCGCATCCGGCGGAAGACGCTACCCGGCGCGCCGCCGCGTGCGCGGGTTCCGTACCGTGCGCAGCATGGACAGGGTCGGTCGCTACGCCAGGGCCACGGCGAAGCCCGGCCGGGGCCAGGGCCTCGCCGAGCGCCTGCTCGCGGTCGCCGACGGCCTGCGCTCGGTGCCCGGATGCGAGCTCTACGTCATCAACCGCGCGGCCGACGAGCCCGACACGGTCTGGGTCACGGAGATCTGGACGAGCCGGGAGGCGCTCGATGCGTCGCTGGAGACCGACGCGACCAAGGCGCTGATCCCGGAGGTCTTGGCGCTCGTCGCCGAGGACGGCTTCGAGCGCATCGACGTCGTCCCGCTCGGCGGCGTCGGCCTCGAGGAGGCGCCGCCGGGGTTCACGGTCCACAACCTCGACCGCTCTGAGGACCTGGCGGCCGCCCAGGGCTTCGGCGAGATCCTCGAGGCGCGCTTCCCCACCGGCGACCTCGGCGCCGGGCGCACCGGGCTGAGCATCCAGCACTACCGGCCGGGCATGCGCCAGGCCTTCGCCCACCGCCATCGCCGTGCCGAGGAGATCTACGTCGTCCTCTCGGGCTCGGGGCGGGTGAAGATCGAGGACGAGATCGTCGACATCGGCCCGCGCGACGCGATCCGCATCGGCCCCGACCAGACCCGCGCCTTCGAGGCCGGGCCGGACGGACTCGAGATCCTCGCGTTCAGCGCGCGGGCGCCCGGCGACGCCGAGATGGTGCGCGACTGGTGGACGGATTGACCCGTGAGCGCTCCGTCGCCGTCGTCGGCGGCGGCTTCGCCGGCGTCGGCGCCGCCGCGATGCTGCGCCGCGCCGGCGTCGACGACGTCACGGTCTTCGAGCGCAGCGAGCGCGTCGGCGGCGTCTGGCACGCCAACACCTACCCCGGCGCGGCGTGCGACGTCCCCTCGCACCTCTACGAGTTCTCGTTCGCCCCGAACCCGCGCTGGTCGCGCCGCTACGCGCCCCAACCCGAGATCCAGGCCTACCTCGAGGACGTGGCGCGGCGCCACGGCGTCCTCGAGCGCGTCCGGACCGGCGCCGAGGTGACGCGCGCGGCCTGGGACGCCGGGCGGTCGCGCTGGGTGCTCGAGACGCCGGCGGGCGTCCACGAGGCCGACGTCCTCATCGCCGGCTGCGGCCAGCTCTCGGTGCCG
>DATNGY010000140.1:0-2048 GCA_035605735.1 Solirubrobacteraceae bacterium | reverse complement strand
GCCGTCGCGCCGATCCGTCCGCACGACGGCTTCGACGCAGCCACGGCGCGCTTGGACCCGGGCGAGGCCGCGTCCGCGCTGCGCGCGTGCTTCGCCGCCTGCGCCGAGCGCGGCCTCGAGGCCTTCGGGCTGTGGTCGGCCGGGGCGGTCGAGACCGGGCTTGCGGCCACTACCGGCCTGCGGGCTCGCGACCGCGTCACCGATGCATTCCTCAAGGTCGTCGCCCGCGACCGCGACGGCCACAGTGGCTACGCCGTCGCCACGGCGTGCACCACGGGCGAGGTCGACGCGGACGCGGTGGCGCGGCGTGCGGTCGCCCGTGCCCCGCGCGGCGAGCCGCAGGAGCTCGCCCCCTGCGAGCTCCCCGTCGTCCTCGCGCCCGAGGCGGTCGGCACGCTGCTCGAGTGCCTCGGCTTCCTCGCCTTCAACGGGCTCGCCCACGCCGAGGGCCGCGGCGCGCTCGTCGGCCGGCTCGGGACGCAGGTGGCCGCCCCGTCCGTCAACCTCGCCGACTCGCCGCGCTTCCCGCGCACGCTACCGCGTGCCTTCGACGCCGAGGGCGTCCCGAAGGCGCCGCTCCCCCTCATCCAGGACGGCGTCGCGCACGCCGTCGTCCACGACACGCGCTCGGCCGCCCGCGCCGGCGGCGGCGCGCGCTCGACGGGCCACGCGCTCGCCCCAGGCGGCTCGTCCTGGGGCGCGCTTCCGACGAACCTCGTCCTCGCCGGCGGCGGGGCGAGCGACGAGGCCGAGCTCATCGCCCCGATCGAGCGCGGCCTCTACGTGACCCGGCTCTGGTACGTCAACCCCGTCCACGAGCAGTCGACGCTGCTCACGGGCATGACGCGCGACGGCACGTACCTGATCGAAGACGGGCGCATCGGCCCGCCCGTGCGCGACGTGCGCTTCACCGACTCGATCCTGCACCTGCTCGACAGGACCGAGGCGCTCACGGCCCGCCAGCGGCTCGTCTCCGAGGGCGAGTTCTACGGCCGGCGCTTCGCGACGGGGACCGTCTGCCCCGCGCTGCGCGCGAACGGCTTCCGGATCACCGGGCAGACGACGGGCTGACCGCCTACCAGGGCTTCTTCAGCAGCAGGATCGTGTTGACCGCGAACGCGATCGCGAACGCGATCGTCCAGCGGTTGAGGTTGCGCTCGACGAGCGAGCCGCCGCCGAGCGGTCCCTGGCCGGTGCCGACGCCGAACGCGCCCGAGAGCCCCGCGTCCTTCCCCGAGTGCATGAGCACCAGGAAGATGAGCACGACGCAGATCGCGACCTGGAGGACCGAGAGGATGAGCTCCATCGAGCCTCGATGATATCGGCCCGCCACCCGCGCTACCCCAGGGCGTCGAGGCGGCGCAGGATCTCGACGGCCTCCGAGCGCAGCTCGCGGTCGACCGCGCGCCAGTCCGCCTCGGAGAGCTTGCCCGTGCGGCGGTCGAGCTCGGCCTCGCGGATCTCGCGGTACTTGGCCTCCTTGGCGGCCTCGAGGTCGGCGCGCTGAGCGGCCTCGTGCTCCTCGACGCGCGCCGCCCCGCCCCGCAGGGGCCCGCTCACGAGCCACACGACGACCGCGAGCAGCACGATCACGAGCAGCGGCGCGAGCACGTCCACGGCGCCAGTGTCGCGCTAGACGCGGCCCAGTTCCTGCGCCACCCGCGCGGCGAGGCGCCCGCGGACGCGGCCGCGGGCCGCGTCGGGGGCGGGCCACAGCGCGATCAGGCCGCCGGCGAAGACGACGAGCGCCCCGAGCCAGATCCACGTGACGAGCGGCGAGGCGATGAGCCGGAACTGGGCCGGGAAGCCGCCGGCGCGGTACAGCGCGAGCAGGCGCCCGACGGCCTGCGCCTGCTCGGCCAGCGGGCGCCCCCGCACGCGCGCGTCGAGCGCGTCAACGACCTTGTTGAGGCGGTCGGGATCAGGCTGGATCGCGGTCCATACGTCGCGCGTAAGCCCTGCCTTCATGCCGACCTCGCTCGTCGCCTCCCCCTCGAGGAGCGCGCGCACGAGTGTCCCGGACGGCGCCTGAGCGGGGTAGTAGCCGC
>DATNGY010000139.1:0-8026 GCA_035605735.1 Solirubrobacteraceae bacterium | reverse complement strand
GCCGCCCGCCGACGTCATCCGACGCGCCTGGCCTGGTGGCTCGCGGGTCTCGGCGTGGTGGCCGGCCTGGTCTATCTCATGGCGACCGCGAGCACCGGTCCGATGGACCCGACCGAGGTCCGGGGCCAGCAGAGCCACGCGACCGTCGTCTTCAACTCGGCGATCATCGTCTTCCGCGAGGGGCTCGAGGCGGTGCTCATCTTCGCCGCCGTGACCGCGAGCCTCGTCGGCGCCAACCGCGAGCGGCGGCGCCCGGTCGTCGCCGGCGCGGCGACGGCCTTCGCCGCCGCCATCGGGACCTGGTTCCTCGCGCAGGCGCTGCTCGACGCGTTCTCGAGCCTCGGACCGCGCCTGGAGGCGATCACGGGCTTCCTCGCGATCGTGGTCCTGCTCCTCGTCCTCAACTGGTTCGTGCACAAGGTCTACTGGTCGGAGTGGATCGGGCGCCACCACCGTCGGCGCCGTCGCCTGCTCGCCGCGTCCGGCGCCGGGGCGACGATCGGGCTCGTCGCGCTCGGCTTCACGAGCGTCTACCGCGAGGGCTTCGAGGTCGTCCTCTTCCTGCAGTCGCTGCAGCTGCAGGCCGGCTCGGCGACGGTGCTGGAGGGCGTTGCGCTCGGTCTGGCGGGGACGGCGGCGGTCGGCGTCCTCACGTTCTGGCTGCACCACAAGCTGCCCTACCGCAAGATGCTCGTGCTCACGGGCGTGCTGATCGGCGTCGTCCTCGTCGTCATGACCGGCGGCACGGCGCTGACGTTCCAGGACCTCGGCTGGCTGCCCTCGCACCCGCTGCCCTTCTCGCTGCCGGTCTGGCTCGGCCCGTGGTTCGAGATCTACCCGACATACGAGACGATCGCCTGTCAGGTCGTGGCCGCCGGGTTCGTCGTCGGCTCCTATGTCCTGGCCAAGCACCTGAAGGTGCGCCGCCCGCAGCGCCGCGGCGAACCGGCCGCGGTCCGGCCCGACGCGCCGCCGATCGAGCTCGGCGCCCAGGCTTTCTAGTCGAGCGCCGCGCGGGCGCGGCTGACGACCTCGTCGCCGCGCTCTCCGGGGGCCCAGACGGAGACGGCCGTGCGCACGCTCGGGCCGGCCGCGAACTCCATCTGGATCTGCTCGACGAGGCGGGTCAGCCCGTCCTCGCGGCGCACGGGCGCGACCACGGCCAGGCGCCGGCCGCTCGCCCGGAACGCGCTTCCGCCCGCGCGCGCGGCCGCGCGCTCGGCGGTTCGCGCGGCGACCTGGATGAGGCGGTCGCCGGCCAGGAAGCTCGCGTCGGCGTTCAGGCGCGGGAGGTCCTCGAGCTGCAGCAGCACGACGGCGAACGCCCGCTCGTCCGTGGCCGTGCCGGCCGCCTCGCGGACCGCCTCCTGGAGCGCGCGGTGGTTGCCGAGCAGCGTCAGCCCATCGGTGGCGGCGCCGTCGCGCGGTCCGTGCAGCGCGCCCTCGTCGACGCCGCCCGCGTCGAGCGGGAGGCGCTCGAGGACGGTCTCGGCGAGCTCCCCGCTCGGCGGCGCCGGGGCGCCGCGGACCTCCTCCACGAGGAGCTGCGTGATCTCAGGGTCGAACTGGATCCCGGCCAGGGCGACGAGCTCGCCGCACGCCTCCTCGCGCGTCCGCCCGGGGCGGTGCGGACGGTCGTGGGTGATCGCTCCGTAGGCCTCCAGCACCGCGAGCGCGCGCGCGGTGCGGGGAATGTCCTCCCTGGCCAGGCGCGCCGGATAGCCGCTGCCGTCCCAGCGCTCCTGGTGGTAGAGCAGTGCGACGGCGACGTCGTGCAGCGCGGGGTCACGACCGACGACGTTGAACGCGACGCGCGGATGCAGCTCGACGATCGCGCGCTCCTCGGCGGTCAGAGGACCGGCCTTGCGGAGGATCGCGTCGGGGAGCGCGAGCTGGCCGACCGCGCGCAGGAGCGTCGCGCAGACGAGCGCGTCGCGGCCGCGCCGGTCGAGGCTGAGGTCGCGGGCGAGCGTGACGGCCTGGACGGCGAGCTCCTCGGTCTCGCGGTGCAGCTCGGGATCGCGCTCGCGCGCGGCCTCGACGAGGACGCGCACGACCGCGCGGTGCGCGTCGCGCAGCTCGCCGCGCAGTTGGTCGTGATGCAGCGCGACCCCCGCGTGGTCGCCGAGGGCGAGCAGCATCTCGTCGCCGATGTCGGCGAACCCGCCCGGGCGGTTCGCGCATACGACGACGCCCGTGAAGTCGTCGCGCAGGTAGAGCGGGATCGCGACGAGCGAGCGGATCTCCGTGTCCGCCGCGTCGTCGGCCCCGGCCTCGGCCGGCTCGTCGTCGCGCACGATCTCGTCGCGCTCGAGCACGCGCCGCGCGAAGCGCTGGGCCAGCTCGCTGCGCTCCGGGTCGTGCTCGAAGCCGTGGGCGGCGACGAGATCGAGGTCGCCGTCGCGGTCGTCGTCGCTGCGCGAGAGCAGGAGCCCCTTCTCGGCCTCCACCAGCTTGATCGCCGCGAGAAGGATGAGCTCGGGCACCGAGCCGCCCTCCTCCTCGTCGCCGTCTCCGAGCGTCCCGCGCTGGGCGTAGAGCCGATGCACCTGCCCGCGCAGCTCACGGTTCCACTCGCGCTCCGCGCGCAGCGACTGCTTGAGGCGGCCGAGGAGCATGCGCTCGTGGTGGACCTGCTCGCGCAGCCGATTCGCCTCGCTCGCGCCATCCCGCACGCGCGCCGCCTCCTCGCGCTGCGCGGTGAGCTCGGCGGCCGCGCGGTGCAGGAGCGTGTCGGCATGCCCCCACCCGGCGAGCGCAAGCCCCGCCGCCACCGCGGCGAGGACGAGGGCGACGACCGCCGCGGTCCCGAGGCCGACCCCAGCCACGAGCAGCACGGCCAGCGCGAGAGCCGCGAGCCCCAATACCCCCGCGGGGACGTGCCAGGTCAATCGTTGACGCGGTCGCATGCGGACGCTCCTCCTGCGCGGCCGTGGTGCGTGGATACCCGCAGCGGCGCCGTCCCTACCCTGACCCGCATGACCGATCTCGACGGCCGCACCGTCCTCGTCACCGGCGCCACCGACGGACTCGGGCTCGCCCTCGCCGACCGGCTCGGCGCCGAGGGCGCCACCGTCCTCGCGCACGCGCGCAGCGAGGCCCGCGGCGCCGAGGCGCTCGAGCGCCTCGGCAGCGGCCGCTACGAGGTCGTCGTCGCGGATCTCGCCTCGCTGGCGCAGGTGCGCTCGCTCGCGACGGCCGTACGCGAGCGCGCGCCGCGGCTCGACGCGCTCGTCAACAACGCGGGCATCGGCTCCACGGTTCCCGGCGGCGGCGCGCGGATGGAGAGCGAGGACGGGCTCGAGCTGCGCTTCGCGGTCAACTACCTCGCGGGCTACGCGCTGACCCACGAGCTCCTCGACCTGCTCGTGGCCTCGGCGCCGGCGCGCATCGTCAACGTCGCCTCGGCCGGCCAGATGGCCATCGACTTCGACGACGTCATGCTCGAGCGCGGCTACGACGGGACGCGCGCGTACTGCCAGAGCAAGCTCGCGCAGATCCTCTTCACCTTCGACCTCGCCGAGCAGCTGCGCGATCGCCGCGTCACGGTCACCGCGCTGCACCCGGCGACGTTCATGCCGACGAAGATGGTCACGAGGCCGCCGGTGAGCACGCTCGAGGAGGGGCTCGAGGCGACATGGCGGCTCGTGGCCGATCCGGAGCTCGAGGGCGTGACCGGCGCCTACTTCTTCGGCCAGCGCGAGGCGCGGGCCGACGCGCAGGCCTACGACCCCAGCGCGCGCGAGCGGCTGCGCGAGCTCTCCGAGCGGCTCGTCGCCCGGACCGCGGCGAGCGCCGCGGGCAGCGAGCCGAGGTAGGGGGACGGCACGAGCTCGGCCGCGCGGACCGAGGTCGCGCGCAGGCGCGCGCCGTCCCACGCGGTCGCCGTCACGGGGGCCTCGCTCCCACCGGCCAACTCCGCGAACGCGTCGTGCTCGACGAGCACGAGCCCGTCGAGCTCGGCGCGGTCGAAGGCGTCGTAGCGCTCGAGGGGGCGGTCGTCGCGCACGGCGAAGACGTGCTGGCGCTCGCGGTTGACGATCCCCGGGCGCTCGTGGTCCTCGACCGCGTAGGTCCCGAGCGCGACGAGGTCGGCAAACGGCCACGTCACCCCGAGCTCCTCGGTCGCCTCGCGCACGCCGTCGGGGACCCTCTCGCCGGCGCGGAGGTGGCCGGCGGCCGTCGCGTCGAGCCGTCCGGGCCACGAGGACTTGGTCCGCGCGCGGCGCTGGAGGAGGACGCCGTCGGCGCTCACGACCCACAGGTGGAAGGCGACGTGCCAGTCGCCGTCGCGGTGGACCGCCGCGCGGTCCTTGACGCCGACGTGGGCCCCGCCGGCGTCGATGACGTCGAGCAGCTCGTCGTCGGTCATGGCCGGATGGTCGCGCATGGAGCACGCGCGCCGAGGGCAAGTTGGCCTCGATGCCGCCGCAGGCATACGACGAGGCGTTCGTGCGTCCGGAGGTGACGCGCGAGGGCTACGGCCCGGTGCTCGACCTCCTGCGCCACGCCGATCGCGAGGCGCTCGTGCGGCGCCTGGCCGACGCGCTGGCCGAGCGCGACGTTACGTTCGGGCACGGCCCCGACGCGCCCGCCTTCCGCCTGGACCCCGTCCCGCGGGTGCTCACGGCGGCCGAATGGGCCGAGCTCGAGGCCGGCCTCGTCCAGCGCGTGCGGGCGCTCAGCGCCTTCGTGGCCGACGCATACGGGGGGCGGCGCATCGTCCGGGAGGGCATCCTCCCCGCGCGCGTGCTCGACACCGCCGAGCACTTCGAGCCGGCGATGGTCGGCGCGCGCCTGCCGGCGGCCGGGCCGATAGCGATCGCGGGCCTCGACCTCGTCCGCGACCCGTCGGGCGCCTTCCGCGTGCTCGAGGACAACGTGCGCACGCCCTCGGGGCTCGCCTACGCCGTCGCTGCCCGCGAGGCGCTGGCGCCGCTGCTGGGTGCGGGCGGCATCGTCGACGTGGCGCCGGCCTACGAGCTCCTCGGCGCCGCGCTGCGCGCCGCCGGGCCCGAGGGCGTCGAGGAACCGTGCGTGGTCGTCGTCTCCGACGGGCACGAGAACACCGCCTGGTTCGAGCACCACGAGATCGCCCGGCGCCTCGGGCTCGCGCTGCTGCGCCCAGACGAGCTCGAGCTACGCGACGGAGCCGTGTACGCGCCCGTCGACGGCCGCCGCCGGCGCGTCGACGTCGTCTACCGGCGCACCGACGAGGACCGCCTGAACGGCGACGACGGCGCGCCGACGCCGCTCGGGGCGCTGCTCCTCGAGCCGTGCCGCGCCGGCGCCGTGACCTGCGTCAACGCGTTCGGCGTCGGCGTCGCCGACGACAAGCTCGCCCACGCGTACGTCGAGGAGATGGTGCGCTTCTACCTCGGCGAGGAACCGCGGCTGCGCTCCGTGCGCACCTACGACCTCGGCGATCCGGCGCTCCGCGAGCAGCTCCTGGACCGGATGGACGAGCTCGTGGTCAAGCCGCGCGCGGCGAGCGGAGGCCACGGCGTGTTCGTCGGGCCCCACGCCGAGGAGCGCGACCGCAGGGCGACGGCGCGGACCGTCGAGCGCGAGCCGGAGTGCTTCGTCGCGCAGGAGACCGTGATGCTCTCCTGCCATCCGACGATCGTCGACGGCGGCCGCCTCGAGGCGCGCCACGTCGACCTCCGGGCGCTCGTGTTCCTCGCCGGCGACCGGGCGGGCGCGCTCGCCGGCGGCCTGACGCGCTTCGCCCTCGAGGCCGGCTCGCTCGTCGTGAACTCGTCGCAGGGGGGTGGCGCGAAGGACACCTGGGTCCTTCGCGGGGAAGGTCCGTAGGGGAGGGACCCCGAACCCTTCTGTGCGGCTATCCGCATCCCCGGGAAGGGGCGCGAGCGTCAAGGTGCGTTGCATGACGACGAAGCGTTGGACGCTCGTCGTGGTCTGCGCGGCCACGGCGATGCTCATGCTTGACATCGCGGTGGTCAACACCGCGCTCTCGCGCATCGCCGAGGACCTGCATGCGGGGCTCGGCGGACTCAAGTGGGTCGTCGACGCCTACACGCTCGCGCTGGCGACGACCGTGCTGACCGCCGGCGCGCTGGCCGACCGCTTCGGTCGCCGTCGACTGTTCACGATCGGCCTGGTGCTCTTCACCGGCGCCTCGGCGCTGTGCGCCGCGGCCGGCGACATCACGTTCCTCAACGTCGCGCGCGCCGTGCAGGGGCTGGGCGGCGCGATCATGTTCGCGGTCTCGCTCGCGATCCTCGCCAACGCGTTCCCGGACGCGCGCGAGCGCGCCGGCGCGCTGGCCGCCTATGGAGCGACGATCGGCGCCTCGTTCGCGGTCGGCCCGCTCGTGGGCGGCGCGCTCACGAGCGGCCTCGACTGGCAGTGGATCTTCCTCGTGAACGTCCCGCTCGGGCTCGCCTGCCTGTGGATCACGCGCGCCCGCGTGGTCGAGTCGGCCGACCCCAACCCCCGGCGCCTGGACTGGCCCGGCCAGCTCACGCTCACGGCCGGCCTGTTCCTGCTCGTCCTCGCGCTCCTGCGCGGCAACGACGACGGCTGGGGCAGCGCCGCGATCGTGGCCGAGCTGATCGGCGCCGCCGTGTTCCTCGGCGCGTTCGTCGCCGTCGAGCGCCGCGTCGCCGAGCCGATGCTCCCGCTGGGCCTCTTCCGCAAGCCGTCGTTCACCGGCGCGCAGGCGGCCGCCTTCGGGATCTCGGCCTCGTTCTTCGCGATGTTCCTCTACGCGACGATCTACCTCCAGCAGGTGCTCGGGCTGTCGGCGATCGAGGCCGGGTTGGTCTACGTGCCCGGGACGGTCGTGATCTTCTTCGTCTCGGGCGCCACCAGCGCGATGGCCGAGCGCGTCTCGGCGCGGGCCATGGTCGCCGGCGGGCTCGCGCTCGTGGCGGCGGGCCTGGCGCTGATGCTGCTCGCGGGCGCCGACTCGTCGTGGACCGCGCTCCTCCCCGGCCTCCTCGTGGCCTCGGTGGGGACGGGGATGTTCAACCCGTCGGTCATCGCCGTCGCACTCGGCACCGTGCCCGAGGCGCAGAGCGGCCTGGCCGCCGGCGTGAACGACACGTTCCGCCAGGCCGGCGTGGCCCTCGGCGTCGCGGCGCTCGGTGCGCTGGTCCCGACGGCCGACGCTTTCGGCGGCTCGCCGCAGGGCTACGTCGACGGCCTGCACCACGCGCTGCTCGCCGCCGCGGCCCTCGCCGCTGTCGCCGCGCTCGCCGCCGCGCTGCTCATCAAGGGCGGCGCTCGGACCGAGGCGATCGAGGCCCAGCTCGTGCCGGAGGCCGCGTAGCGGCGGGCGCCAGCCAGTCCTCGCTCGCCCCGAGGCGGGCGAGGACGAGCGCGAGCTGACCGAGCATCCGCGCGAGCGCGGCATCCTCGGGCACCGGGCTCCCTCGGCGGACGAGATCGAAGACGGCGGGCAGGGCGTCGATCGCGCGCCCGCCCGCCGCAGCCAGGGTGGCGGCGTCGAGCCGCGCGGGCCCGGTCGCGAGCGCTCCGAAGATCCCGCGGGCGAGCGCGAGCGCGGCCTCCGCGTCCTCCGTCGCAAGGACGCCCAGGTCCGCCGCGAGCGCGCGCCCGAGGGCGCGGGCCTGCTCGCCGCGCACCGCGGCGAGCGCCCGCAGCCAGGCCTCGACGCGGGGGCGGTCGACCGGGACGGCCGCGCCCGTGCCCAGGAGCCCGAGCCGGCCGGCCCCGAGGAGCACGACGTGCTCGGGGCGCGGGTTCACCGGTGCGATCCCCGCCCGCGCGGCGGTGACGTGGGCGGCGAGCAGGACGCGGGCGGCGCGTGCGGGATCGTCCGGGCGCTCGTCGGCGAGCGTCGGACCGGCGAGGCGATCCGCGACGAGCACGCCGGGCGCCGCGAGGGCGCCGTGCACGGCGGGGACGACGAGACCGTCGACGTCGCGCACCGCGCGGGCGACGCGCCGCTGAAGGCCGGCCGCGTGCTCGAGGTCGAGCTCGTCGAGCGCCTGCTCGCGCACGGCCCGCAGCCACGCCGCGACGTCGAGCGCCGGGAAGG
>DATNGY010000138.1:0-2335 GCA_035605735.1 Solirubrobacteraceae bacterium | reverse complement strand
TGCCGCACGGTCTGCCGCCGCGCCGAGCGCCTCGCGGTGGCGGTGGGCGACGAGCTCAACCCCGAGGTCGTGCGCTACCTCAACCGGCTCTCGGACCTGCTCTTCATCCTCGCGCGCGACGCGAACCGGGGCGAGGAGCCGCTGTGGGAGCCGGGCGCCGGCCGCTAGCCGCGCACCCGCCTCGCCCGCCGATTCCGATGCGCCCGCTCGACGCGGGCGCGATGGCGGCCGCGCGGGCGCGTCAGGAGGCGCGCAGCGAGCCGCCGGGCGCGCTCGGGCGCCTCGACGAGCTCGCGATCTGGCTCGCCGGCGTCACCGGCGCCGAGCCTCCCGCGCTCCGCGCGCGGATCGTCGTCGCGGGCGCCGATCGCTCGACCGAGGCGAGGCTCGCCGCGCTTGGCACGGACGCGGGGCCGCCTGCGCCCGTCCGCGAAGCGGACATCGGTGAGCTCGTGCTCATCGACGCAGCTCGGCTCCCTCCGAGCCGCGACCCCGCCGTCGAACCCGCGCTCTCGGTCGGCGAGGTCGCGGCCGCCGTCGACCTCGGCCGCGAGCTCGCGGCGCACGCCGCCGCCGACGGCGTCACCGTCCTCGCCGCCGCCGCGGTCGGCCCCGCCGGCACGACGGCGCCGACCTGCCTGACCGCCCTGCTCACCCGGCGCGACCCGGCGCAGCTCGTCGGCGCGGGCGACGAGCGGGCCGTCGTGGAGCGCGCGCTCGCGCTCCATGGCGCCGCCGCGCGCGGGCCGCTCGGCGCGCTGCGGCGCGTCGGCGACGGCGCGATCGCCGTGCTCTGCGGGCTGGCCCTCGGCGCCGGCGAGCACGGGCTCGCCTTCGTCTGCGACGGGGCCGGCGCGACTGCGGCGGCGGCCGTCGCCGTGGCAGTCGAGCCCGACCTGCGCCCACGGCTGCTCGCCGCCGACCGCTCAGCGGCCCCGGCGCACGCCGCGCTGCTCGAGCACCTCGGGCTCGAGCCGGTCGTCGACCTCGACGACGGCCCGGGAGCGGCGGCGGCGCTGGCCGTCCTGCGGCAGGCCGGCGCTGACCGAGGGCGTCAGAGCGAGCGCTGACATCCGTCATCGCCCGCCGGGCGTCCGTGTGGAAGGGTTCCCCAATTCGATCGGGACCGCGGCGCCTGGCCCGCGTGTGTCCACGGCCCGAGGACCCCCACAGAGGTGCACACCATGCGCATGTCCAGACGCTGCGGCGTTGCTCTTGCCGTGGCCACGGCCGTGTCCGGCGCCACCGCCACGGCCGCCGGCGCGGCCACGAGCGGGCGCTCGCCGCTGCCGGGGAGCGTCCCGCGTTGGGCGCACCCGAGCCGCGACCGCGGCGACGCCAACTCGAGCCGTCGTGTCACGGTCAGGATCTATCTGGCGCTCCGTGACGCCGCCGGCGCCGAGGCGCTGGCGCGCGAGGTCTCCGATCCGGCGAGCGCCAGCTTCGGGCGCTACCTCGGCCCGGACGCGTACCGTCGGCGCTTCGCCGCGAGCGGTGCCAGCGTCGCCGCGGTCAAGGCGTTCCTGCGCGGCGCGGGCCTCTCCGTCACCGACACGACGATCAACCACGTCGAGGCGACCGGCACGCTGCGGCAGGCCGAGGCGGCGTTCGCGACGGCCGTGCACCGCTTCGCCTACCGCGGCCAGCTGCTCGAGGCGCCCGCGCGGGCGCTCTCGCTGCCCGCGGCGCTGGCCGGGAAGGTGCTCGCGGTGACCGGCGTCGGCCGGACCAGCGTGCGGATCCGACCGCTGAACGACACGCCGGGCGGAGCCGCGGCGCCGCGTGCGTCCGACGCCGCCGTCACGGCGCCGGCCGAGCACGCCGGCGCGAGCGCGCCGCCGCCCGACGCCTTCGTGAACGCGCCGCCCTGCTCGACCTACTTCGGCGAGAAGCTCGCGACGCAGTACCCCGGCGTCAACGGCAAGCCGGTGCCGTTCGCGCCGTGCGGCTACACACCGAGCCAGTTCCAGGGCGCATACGGGACCGCGAGCCTCGTGGCGCGCGGCCTCGACGGCCGCGGCGTCACGGTCGCGATCACCGACGCGTACGCGGCGCCGACCATCCGCCGGGACGCCAACCGGTACGCGCGACGCCACGGCCAGGCGCCGTTCCGCAACCGCCAGTTCACGCAGCTGCTGCCGAGCCAGCCGTTCGAATACGGCTACGACGACACGGTGAACGGCGACGTCTGCGATGAGCGGGGCTGGTACGGCGAGGAGACGCTCGACGTCGAGGCGGTCCACGCCATGGCGCCGGGGGCAAACGTCGTCTACTCGGCGGGCCGCAACTGCTTCGACGACGGCCTGCTCCCCGCGATCGAGCGGATCGTAGACGG
>DATNGY010000137.1:0-4495 GCA_035605735.1 Solirubrobacteraceae bacterium | reverse complement strand
ATGAGGTCGTAGTCGAGCGACGCGTAGCCGCGCGTGCGCGACTTCAGCTGGTCGAAGAAGTCGAGGACGATCTCGGCGAGGGGCAGGTCGTAGGTGAGCTGGACGCGCTCGGCGCTCAGGTAGTGCAGGCCCGCCTGGTCGCCGCGGCGCTCCTGGCAGAGCTCGATGATCGTCCCCACGTACTCCTTGGGGGCGAGGATCGTCGCCCTGACGTAGGGCTCGCGGACCTCGGCGATGCGGGCCGGATCGGGGAGGTCGCTCGGCGCGTGGACCTCGAGCTCGGTGCCGTCGGTGAGCGTCACCTCGAAGCCGACCGAGGGCATGGTCGCGAGCAGGTCGAGGTCGTACTCGCGCTCGAGGCGCTCGCGGACGATGTCCATGTGAAGCAGCCCGAGGAAGCCGCAGCGGAAGCCGAAGCCGAGCGCGTCGGAGGTCTCTGGCTCCCAGGTCAGCGCCGCGTCGTTGAGGCTGAGCTTCTCGAGCGCGTCGCGCAGGTCGGGGTAGTCGTCTGAGTCGATCGGAAAGACGCCGCAGAAGACCATCGGTTTGACGTCGCGGTAGCCGGGCAGGGGCGTCGCCGCGCCGCGGGCGCGCGTCGTGAGCGTGTCGCCGACGCGCAGCTTGGTGACGTCCTTGACGCCCGTGATGAGGTACCCGACGTCGCCGGCATGGAGGGCGTCGGCGCTCGTCATCGCCGGCGTGAAGAAGCCGATGTCGTCGATGTCGGCCTCGGTCCCCGCCGCCATCGCGCGGATCGGCGCGCCCTTGCGGAAGACGCCGTCGACGACGCGGACGTAGGCGACGACGCCGCGGTACTGGTCGAACTCGGAGTCGAAGATCAGCGCGCGCGGCGGGGCATCGGGGTCGCCCGACGGCGCCGGCACCCGTCTGACGAGCTCCTCGAGGACGTCCTCGACGCCCTCGCCGGTCTTGCCGGAGATCCGCGCGATCGCGTCGGGAGGCTCGCCGAGCAGGTCGGCCACCTCGGCGGCGACGCGCTCGGGCTCGGCGCCGGGCAGGTCGATCTTGTTCAGGCACGGAATGAGCTCGAGCCCGGCGTCGACCGCGAGGTAGGTGTTCGCGAGCGTCTGCGCCTCGACGCCCTGCGAGGCGTCGACGACGAGCAGCGCGCCCTCGCAGGCGGCCAGGCTGCGCGAGACCTCGTAGCTGAAGTCCACGTGGCCGGGCGTGTCGATGAGGTGCAGCTGGTAGAGCTGGCCGTCGCGGGCGGTGTAGTCGACGCGGACCGCCTGCGCCTTGATCGTGATGCCGCGCTCGCGCTCGAGGTCCATCGAGTCGAGAAGCTGCGCGCGCATCGAGCGCGCGTCGACCGTCTTGGTCATCTCGAGGATGCGGTCGGCGAGCGTCGACTTGCCGTGGTCGATGTGCGCGATGATCGAGAAGTTGCGGATGTGCGCCTGGTCCATTGCCCCGGCGCCAGGATAGGGGCCGCCGGACCCCCGCTCCGCGGTCAGTCGGCGCGGCGCAGCAGCCGCAGTTGGCCGACGAAGAGCCGCTCGATCTGGTCGAACTCGGGGATGCGCATCCAGCGCACGATGGCCACGAAGACGGCCACGCCGGCGGCGATTCCCCCGCCGACGGAGACGAGCTGGCCCAGGAACCCGCGGCCTGCGATCGCGTCGAGGAGCCACCACACCGCGTAGGCGGTGACGCCGAGCGCGCCCGACGCGCTGCAGATGGCCGCCGTGACGGCGAGGGTCTGGCGGCCCTCGAGGCGCCCGCCGAGCGCGCGGCGCAAGTACCACCATTGGCCGATCGTCATCCCCGCGCTCGCGGCGGCGGTGCCGATGACGAGGCCCGGGATCCCGAGCGGCCGGTATAGCGCGAGGCTGAGCGCGGCGTTGATGACGAGGTTGGCGCCCGCGAGCGCTGTCGGAATCCACGGTCGCTGGAGCGAGAAGAAGGTCCGCGTGAGCAGGAGATTGACCCCCGCGAAGGGCAGGCTGAACGAGAACCAGAACAGCGCCGACGCGGTCTCCATCGTCGAGTGCGGACCGAACGCGCCGCGCTGGTAGACCAGACGCGTGATCGGCTCGGCGAGCGCGAGCGTGATCGCGGCCGAGGGGATGAGCAGCAGGAAGATCTGGCGCGTGCCGGTCGCGCACGTCGCGCGCAGCCCGTCGACGTCGTGGCGAGCGACGAAGCGGCTCAGGGCTGGGAAGAGGACGGTGGCGACCGCGACGGAGAACATGCCCTGCGGGAGCATGTAGATCCGGAACGCGGCATCGATCGCACGCGGGGCCGAGTCGGAGACGAGCGTCCCGAGGCTCGAGTTGATGAGCAGGTCGACGTTGATCACGCCGAGCCCGATCGTCACGGGGAGCATGAGCATGAAGACGCGCTTCAGGCGCGGGTCGCGCAAGTCGACGCGCAGGCGCAGGCGGAAGTGGATGCGCCCGAGCGCCCAGATCGAGAGCGCGAGCTGGATGACGGTGCCCACGAGGACGCCGACCGCGTACGCGTAGATCTTGTCGCCGGGCGGAAAGAGCGGCCGCAGCGCGACGAGCCCGACGATGATCACGAAGTTCCAGACGAGCGGCGCGATCGCCGGGATCGTGAAGTGACCGTTGGCGTTGAGGATCCCGACGACGAGCCCGTTGACGCCGAGCAGGACGACGATCGGGAACAGCACGCGGCTCAGCCCCACGGTCAGGTCGACGAGCTCGGGGCTGAACTTGTCACCGGTGAACAGCGGCATGATGACGCCGGCCCCGAGGATGAAGAGGGCCGAGATCGCCCCGAGGCCGGCGACGATGACGAACAGCAGCGAGGCCGCGAGGCTGGCGGCCTCGCGCCGCCGGTTCTGCTCGAGGAGCTCGGTGAACACGGGGACGAAGGCCGCGCTGAGCGCAGCGTCGGCGAAGAGGCCGCGCACGAGGTTCGGGACCTGGAAGGCGATCGTGAAGGCCGACGCGGGGCCGCTCGTGCCGAAGTAGCGCGCGGCCACGATCTCGCGCACGAGCCCCGCCACGCGCGAGAGCCCGGTGGCGACCGAGAAGATCGCGGTGTTGCGCGCGATCGAGTGCCCCGCTCCCGGCGCGACCGGCTGATCGGGCCGCGAGCCCTGCGCTGTCGCCGTCGCGTCCGTGACCACGTGGGCGCTCATGCTACGGGCCGGCCGGACGGGCCCGCCCCGGGCGCCGACCCGCCCGGGCGGCCCGCCCGGGCGCCGACCGGCCGCTACACTGCGTCGCCGCCTCATGGCCAACATCGCCTCACAGAAGAAGCGCATCCTCCGCACGGAGCGCGAGCGCCTCGAGAACCGCCGCTACACGTCGACCGTCAAGACGTACTTCCGCCGCCTGGAGGCGGCGGTCACCGCCGGCGATCCCGAGGCCGTCGACCGCGAGCACCGCACGCTCGTGGCCATGATCGACAAGGCCGTCAAGCGACGGGCGCTGCATCGCAACACCGGCGCGCGCAAGAAGTCCCGCGCGGCCCGCGTGCGCACCGGCGACACCGGCTCCTGACGCCGCGCAGCAGCGGCGGGCGCCGCGTCCGCGACTTGACGCTGGGGCGCTCGTCCGGCGACGATCGCCGATCATGAGCGAGCTGCACGCCCGCGGCGCGGCGATCGACGAGCTTCCCGACCTCTGGGACGGGTTCTGTCGCCTCGTCCGCCCGGGCCTGGGGATCTCCGCCTTCGGCGCGAACATCATGAACCTGCCGCCCTCGTACGCGACGAAGTCGCACGACGAGGCCGAATCCGGCCAGGAGGAGCTCTACGTCCGCCTCGCCGGCTCGGGCGCGATCCTCCTCGACGGCTCCGGCGAGCGCCTGCCGCTCGACGCCGAGCACCTGGCGGCCGTCGGCCCTGGCGTGCCGCGCACGCTCGAGAGCGGATCCGAGGGGCTGCGCGTGCTCATCGTCGGCTCCGTGCCCGGCGCGCCGTACGCCCCGCCGGGCTGGTCCGACGGCGAGTGAGCGCCCGGCAACCGGACGTGGCCGCGCTCAGCTTGTCATCGTTTCCAGGGCCAGGAGCGCCTCCGTGTCCTCGTCCAGCTCGCTCTGTCCGCGGCTCGCGAGCTCGAGCGCGCTGAGCGCCTCGAGCGCGCGCCGCAACCCCGCGGTGTCGGCGCCGCGCGCCTCCTTCATTCGCCGGTCGGCGGCCCAGCCGCTGAGCCGCAGCGCGCCCTTGACCTGCGCGGGGGTCTCCCCCGCTTCGAGCCGCGCGGCGATCCCGTGCACGTCGCGCAGGCGACGCGCCATGAGCGGCACCAACCGCGCCAGCGTCTCGCCCTGCGCGCGCAGCTCGAGGTAGGCGCTCGTCGCGCCCGCGCGATCGCGCGCCACGAGCGCATCGACGAGCCCCCACACCTGTCGCTCGGCGGAGCTCGCGATCGACGCGTCGACCTCGTCGACGCCGATCCGGGCGCCCGGCCCGTGCTCGATCGCGAGCTTCTCGAGCCCGCGCAGGAGCCGCTGCTGCCGCCCGCCGACGTGGGCGATGAGCGCGCGCGCGGCAGCGCCCTCG
>DATNGY010000136.1:0-3986 GCA_035605735.1 Solirubrobacteraceae bacterium | reverse complement strand
ACGCGACCCGCGCGTCGAAGGTCAGGCCCACGACCGAGCCGGAGTCGGAGCGCTCCAGCAGCGGCAGGAGCGCGGCCGCCAGCGCCTTGAGGCTGAACGCGCTGGTCTGGAAGGCGGCGACGGCGGACTCGCTCGGCGTCTGCAGGAAGCGCCCGCCGAGCGCGTCGCCGGGCACGAACGCGATCGCGTGAAGCACGCCGTCGACCCGGCCCCAGCGCTCCTCGAGCGACGCGGCGAGCGCCTCGAGCTGCTCGGGGTCGTTGACGTCGAGCTCGAGCACGTCGGGACTGCCCGGCAGGCGGCCGGCGATGCGCTGCGTGATCCGCAGCCCGCGACCGAACCCGGTGAGCACGACCTCGGCGCCCTCGTCGAGCGCCCGCCGGGCGACGGCGAAGGCGATCGAGCGGTCCGTGAGCACGCCGGTGATGAGCAGTCGTCGGCCTTCGAGGAGCATCACCCATCCCTACCGAACGCGGGCGCCCGGGCGACACGGGTTCGACACGCGCGTGGCCGGTGTCGAGCGGCGGGTACCCTCGACTGCGATGAGCGACGGCTGCGACACCGGCGTCTGCGGGGCCGACGTCCCGCCGCTCGTGGGCTCCGTGCTCACGGGCACGGGGTTGACGCTCGAGCAGGCGGTGTCCGCGCTTCGCCGCGGCGAGCGCCTCGCGCTGACCGAGACTCAGCGCCGGATCGTCGAGGCCGAGGCCGAGCGCCGCGCGTGATGGGCGAGCCCGCGCGCATCACGCCCTACCGCGACGGGCCGCTGCTCGTTCGCGGGCCCTTCCGCCTCACCGATCAGGACGGCGCCGAGATCGCCGTCGGGCGCGAGACGATCGCGCTCTGCCGCTGCGGGAAGTCGCGCATCCGCCCGTTCTGCGACGGCACGCACAAGGTCGTCCGCTTCTCCGCGCCGAGCGGCGCCGAGGACCGGAGCTAGACGGGGAGCGCCGACGGCAGCGGCACGCGCAGCGAGCTCTCGCCGCGCCGCCACGCCTCGAGCAGGTGCCGGGCCCAGCGGCCCTCGAGCGCGACGAGCGCGCGGCCTCCCCACAGGATCTGGCCGGCGAGCGCGGGCTCGCGGCGCGCGAGGCCGCCGGCGAGGTCGACGGCCGCGACGTTCTCGTGCACCGCGTCGGCCTCGACGTGCTCGTCGAAGAACCCGGTCGCGCGCGCGTCGAAGCCCAGCCGCCGCAGCGCGTTGGCGTAGCGGCGGTTCGGCACCGACGAGCTCATCTCGAAGGCCGCCAGATGGCCGACGATCGCCCCGCGCCAGCGCCGGTGCAGGCCGAGCATGGACATGAGGTTCACCGTCGCGAGGGTCACGCCCGGCACGTGGTCGAGGTAGGCGCCGTACGTGCGGTCCAGGCCGAGGGCCTCCATGCTCACCGCGAAGAGCTCGGCATGCACGCGCTCGGGACGCCCGCCGCCGTACTCGTCGGCCTGGATCTCGACGAGCGCCGCCTTGGGCGGGCCGTCGAGCCGCGGGATCGCCCACGAGTGCGGGTCGGCCTCCTTGAGCTGGTAGGCCGAGCGGTGGACGACGAACTCGAGCACCTGCTCGAGCGTGCCGTCGCGCTCGAGGTGGCTCGAGAGCGACGGCGCGTCGTCGGCCTCCACGATCTCGCGCAGAGCGAGGTCCATCGTCTCCGGCGCGCCGCCCCCGCGCGCGGGCACGCCGAGCTCGGCGAGCAGGGCGTCCTCGAAGGCGCGCTCGAGCGCCGCGCGGAAGGCCAGCAGCGAGGGCTCCCACTCCCAGAGCTCGTCGACGCCCGGCAGGCCGCGGTAGTGGAGCTCGTAGCAGAGGTGGAGCGCGAGCTGCAGGTCGTCGTCGGCGAGCGGGTCCGGTGGCGCGACCGGGGCGACGGCGGGCAGCGCGTGCGCGTCGCGGCGCAGGCGCTCCAGAACGAAGGCCGACGCGTCGCCGCGCGGCAGCGGGAGGGACGGCATCGCGGGCGTTGCCTTACCCCAGAAAGCGGTCGGCCAGCCACTCGGCGAGCCCGATCACGCCACGCTCGGAGGCAACGGCGCGCTGGCGCTGAGCGCCGTTGTCGCGCGCCAGCCCGCGGGCGGCGGCCAGCCCGGCGGTGCACCCCAGCCGCCGCGCCGCCGGTTCGAGGTCGTCGAGCAGCTGGCCGAGGCGCTCGCGCGTCGGGCGCGACTCGCCCGTCTCGAGATCGGCCAGCGTGCCGTCGAGGCCGTGCCGGCACGCCGACCAGCGGTTCTCGGCGATCCGCCACGTCGCGGGCGTCGCGAGCGGCTCGCCGGCGTCGTGGCGCTCGACCAGCCGCCCGACGAGGGCGTGGACGACCGCGGCAAGCGCTGCGCTCTCGCCGAGCGTGGTCTGGCTGTCGGGCACGCGGACCTCGATCGTCCCGAGCCGCGGATGCAGGCGCGCCTCGTACCACCACTGCGACGGATCGGCCATGCGTCCGGCGCGCCGCGCCCAGTCGAAGGCGGCGGCGAGCTCGTCCCACGAGCCGATCGCCGGCGGCACGCCCTGGCGCGGGAGGATGTCGCAGAGCTTGGGCCGCATCGAGGCGAGGCCCGTGTCGAGGCCCTCGTAGTACGGTGCGTTCGCGCCCAGCGCGGCGAGCTCGGGGAGATGGCCCCGGAGCGCGTTGAAGACCGCGAGGGCGCGGTCGGCGCCGGCGACGGCGACGTGAACGTGCAGGCCGAATACGAGCTGGCGGCGCGCGACCGGCCCGTACTCCGCGAGCATCGCCTCGTAGCGCGCGCCGCGCATGAGCACGCCCTCGGCGGCGGCGAACGGATGCACGCCGGCGCCCGCCGGCAGCGCGAGGTCGCGGGCGGCGGCCGCGAGATCGGCGCGAGCGGCGGCGACGGCCGCCGCGGCCTCGTCGACGGTCGCCGCGGGCGGCCCGACGATCTCGAGCTGCGCCGCGGGCATCTCCGGGACGAAGCGCGCGTCCCCGTCGAGGCGGTCGAGGACCTCGCGCGCTCGCGGCGCGAGGTCGTACGTGACCGGGTCGAGGAGCATGAGCTCCTCCTCGATGCCGACCGTCAGCGGCGCGTCGGGCTCGCGCTCGAAGGCGCGCCGCAGGTTTGCCGCCCCGGCCACGCCGGAAACCTTGCCCCGCGATGCGCCTCGTGACGCTCCCGGGCGTCTTCCGCCCCCGCCCCGACACGTGGATGCTCGCGCGCGCGCTGCGCGCCGAGGCTCTCGGTCCCGGCGCACGCGTCCTCGACGTGTGCTGCGGTAGCGGCGCGCTCGCGGTCGTCGCCGCGCTCGCCGGCGCGGAGGCGACCGCCGTCGACGTCTCGCGCCGCGCGGTGCTCGCCGCGCGGATGAACGGCCGCCTCAACGGCGTGCGCGTGCGGGCGCTGCGCGGGGACCTGCTCGAGCCCGTCGGCGGCGAGCGGTTCGACGCGATCGTGGCCAACCCGCCGTACCTGCCGGCCGCGGGCGACGCGCCGCCGTCGCGCGGTCCCGCCCGCGCGTGGGATGCGGGACGCGACGGCCGCGCGCTCGTCGACCGCCTGTTCGCGGCGGCGCCCGCGCACCTGCGCCCGGGCGGCGTCCTGCTCGTCGTGCACTCGGCCCTCTGCGGGGTCGAGCCGTCGCTGGGCGCGCTGCGCGCGGCCGGCCTCGAAGCGTCCGTCGCCGCTCGGCACCGCGGCCCGCTCGGCCCGCTCCTGCGCGCCCGCGCGCCGCTGCTCGAGGCGCGCGGCGTGCTCGCGCCCGGCGAGCGGGAGGAGGACGTCGTCGTCGTCCGGGCTGAGTCCCACTAGTACTCGTAGAAGCCGCGGCCGGCCTTGCGGCCGAGGTGGCCCGAGACGACCATCCGCTTCATGAGTGGCGGCGGAGCGTACTCGTCGCGCTTGAACTCGTCGTAGAGCGAGTCGCACACGCTGTAGAGGACGTCGAGCCCGATGAAGTCGCACAGCGCGAGCGGGCCCATCGGGTGCCCGCAGCCGAGCTTCATCCCCTCGTCGATGTCCTCGCGGGTCGCGAAGCCGTCCTC
>DATNGY010000135.1:0-4473 GCA_035605735.1 Solirubrobacteraceae bacterium | reverse complement strand
CGACCGCGCGGTTGAGCTCGACCACCGGCGACGGGTTGAGCCCGACCAGAGCGCCGTACAGCTCGGCGATCTGCGCCCAGTCTGTCGCTTCGGCGTCCGGGGCCTGGATCTGCAGCGCTGTGATCGCGGCCTGCAGCTGGTACTCGCCCGGGCGCCGCAGGCGCACCGCGTGCTCCAGCTTCGCGAGCCCGTCGCGGATCCGGTCCTGATCCCACAGCGACCGGTCCTGGGCGTCGAGCGCGACGTAGCGGCCACTCGGGTCGACGCGGGCGGCGCGGCGCGCGTCGTGCAGCAGCATCAACGCCGAGAGCCCCCAGACCTCCGCGTCGTCGGCCATCAGCCCGCACAGCAGCTCGCCGAGGCGGATCGCCTCGTCGCACAGCTCCTCGCGGACGAGCCGCTCGCCCTCGGCGGCCGCGTAGCCCTCGTTGAAGATCAGGTACACCACCCGCAGCACGCCGCGCAGGCGATCGGGCAGCTCCTCGTCGGCCGGCACTCGGTAAGGGATGTGCGCATCGGCGATCTTGCGCTTCGCGCGCACGATCCGCTTGCCCATGGTCGGCTCGGCGACGAGGAAGGCGCGCGCGATCTCGCCGGTCGTCAGGCCCCCGAGCGCGCGCAGCGTCAGAGCCACGCGCGCCGGCATCGCCAGCGCCGGATGGCAACAGGTGAAGACCAGGCGCAGCCGGTCGTCGACGATCGTGCTCTCCTCGTCCACAAGGGGCTCCTCTCGCTGCGCGTCCAGGCGCGTCAGCTCGGCCAGCCGCTCGGCGCGATCGGCCACCGACCGGTCCCGTCGCAGGCGATCGATCGCCCGCCGCCGGGCGGCAGTGGTGATCCACGCCCCAGGATTCGCCGGGACCCCGTCGCGCCGCCACACCGTGACCGCTGCCTCGAAAGCGTCCTGCACCGCGTCCTCGGCCAGCTGGAAGTCTCCGGCCTGCCGGATCAGGGTCGCCAGCACGATCGCTCGCTCGTCGCGAAACGCGCGGGCGATCGCGGCCGAGACCGGGTCGGCCGGCTCCACGCCGCCGCTCACGCCAGGTCTTCGACCGCCTCGTCGGGCAGGTCGACGCCGGCCTCGCGCGCGACCCTCAGCCAGTCGTCGGGCGCAATGACCGGGCGCACCTCGATCGTCGCCCATCGCGCCATGGGAAGCCGGGCGGCCTGCTTGAGCGCTTCGTCGAGGTCGGCGCATTCCAGCACGTAGTAGCCGGCCAGGACCTCCTTGGTCACCGCGAACGGGCCGTCCGTGATCTCGGCCTCCCCGTCGTGCAGGCGCACCGACGTCGCGCTCTCCGTCGAATGCAAGCGCTGGACGCTCACCAGCAGCCCGGCCTCGCGCAGGCTGGCGTGCAGCTCCACCAACAGCGGCGTCACCTGCTCGCGCTCGGCCTGCACGGCCGGGTCGACCTCCTCTTCATACACCAGCAACAAGTACTGAGACATCACACCTCCAACGTTCGTTTCTGTTCGCCGCACCTTGTGCGGCCCTCATCCTGCGTCCCCGCTCGCGGGACCAGTTGGACAGACCCGACGCGCGGCGGCGCAGCGGTGGCTGCGCCCGCTGGGTCCGCTCAGCGCACGGCGGTGCCGAGGTCGTCTGAGCGTCCGGCTTGCAGGCGAGACCATTGGGCGATGGGGCGTCCGTTGCTGCGGTACGGGTGCTCGCCGTCGCCGCCCCAGCGCTGCGGCCAGCCGGCGGGCGAGTCCTCCCACCTCTCCTGCCGCCCGTGCACGGTGATGTCGAGCAAGCCGTAGCTCGGGGCCATGGCCTCGACGCCGCGGCCGTTGGTCCAGTAGGTCTCGAACACCTTGCCGCCGTGCCGCAGGTAGCACACCAGGTAGAACATGCCGACGCGGCGCCCGGCGAGCAGCGCGTCGGCGGAGTCTTGCGCCGAGTACCAGGGCACGTCCCAGCCCATGAAGTCGCGGTAGCGGACGCTCTCCTCGTAGGGGCCTTGGCAGAAGGTGGCGTAGGTGACGTCGCGGGAGTGCAGGTGGGCGAGCTCGCGTACCTGCCCGTTGTAGAACGTGCAGCCTTCGCACTGAGCCTCGGCGGGTTGGCCGGTGAACCACATGTGGTAGTAGGCGATCAGCTCCCGGCGGCCTTCGAAGGTCTCCAGCAGCGTGACCGGCCCGTCCGGGCCGATCAGGGGGATCGCGGCGTCGACCTCGACCATCGGCAGGCGCCGCCGGGCCGCGGCGATCGCGTCGCCCTCGTGGGTATGCGCCTTTTCCCGAATCCGCAGGGTGTCGACTTCGGCCTGCCAGGCGGCGCGGTCGACCACCGCCGGCACCGCGGGCGCGTCGTCGCCGCCGGTCGTCGGGGTCGGGTTTCTCGTGCTGTCGTCCATTGCGATCGCTCCTCTCGTTCTGGTTCTGCGCGGGATGGGCCCTGACAAGCCTCAGCTCAGCTGAGGCTTCCGACCACCGCCGGGTCGAGACGGATCGCGATCGCCTGCAGCACGCGGGCAGTCGCTCGGCGTGGGTGCGGAGGGCGTTCGCGCCCGGCGTCGTTGACGTGGCGGTGGGTCGACTGGGCCGCCATCTGGACGGCGATCGGCTCGGCGATCAACGGGGAGGACTCCTTTCGGGAGCTCGGGCTCCTTCGTCGATAGCGCCACCCGCGGGGCGGCCTCAAGAAGACGTCGCAGCACGAGCGGCGATTTGGACACTCCGCGAAGCAGGCGATCCGCGCGTGATCAGCTGCTCGAGCGCGGGATCGGTGACCGGGACACCGAGAGGGTGCTCGGGACAATCGGTCTTGTTCGGGCGATCGTCACTTGGTAGCCGCCGAGGCGCGCGCTGACCCTCGGCAAGGGAGCGCGGACGGAGCGGGTGATTGTGATGGCCGCGCAGAGCAGGGCACCGGCGAGGGCGATGTCGGCGGCGACCAGCGTGGTGGTCGTGAAGGCGCTCGCATCGGCGGTTCGCGTGGCGTCGTGTCGCGTGCCACCTGCGCCGCCGCCGGCGAGGTCAGCAGGCGAACGCGCCGGCCCTCGGCTGCCCGCGAGCCGGGAACACGGGTCCGGATGAGAGACACACAGCGTCAGGTCGTCGCGGTCACGGGGGCGTCGGGCGGCGTCGGGCGGGCCGTCGCGCACGCATTCGCCCGGCGCGGCGCGCGCGTCGGGCTGCTCGCGCGGGGCGAGCCGGGCCTGCAGGCCGCGGCGCGCGAGGTGCAGGAGCTCGGGGGCGAGGCGCTCGTGCTGCCCACCGACGTCGCCGACGCGGACGCCGTCGAGGCCGCCGCCACGCGCGTCGAGGAGCGCTTCGGGCCGCTTGACGTCTGGGTCAACGACGCGATGGCGACGATCTTCGCGCCGTTCACCGAGGTCAGCGCCGAGGAGTACGCGCGCGCGACGCAAGTCACCTACCTGGGCACCGTCCACGGCACGATGGCGGCGCTGCGCCGGATGAAGCCCCGCGACCACGGCACGGTCGTGCAGGTCGGCTCCGCGCTCGCGTACCGCGCGATCCCGCTGCAGTCCGTCTACTGCGGCGCCAAGTTCGCGATCCGCGGCTTCACCGACTCGGTGCGCACCGAGCTGATGCACGACGGCAGCTCCGTGTGGATCACGATGGTTCAGCTGCCCGGCCTCAACACCCCGCAGTTCAGCTGGTGTCGCAGCCGGCTGCCGCGCCATCCCCAGCCGGTGCCGCCGATCTACCAGCCCGAGGTGCCGGCCGAGGCCGTCGTGTGGGCCTCGCGCCATCGCCGTCGCGAGCTCCGCGTGGGCGGGAGCGCGACGAGCGTCATCTTCGCCAACAAGCTCGCCGCTCCGATCGCGGATCGCTACCTCGCGCGCACCGGCTACGACTCGCAGCAGATGCCCGACCGCCCCGTCCCCGCCGATCGCCCCGACAACCTCTTCGCCCCGGTCCCCGAGCACGCTGCGACCCACGGGATCTTCGACGACCGCGCCAAGTCCCGCAGCGCGCAGCTGTGGGCGACGACCCACCGCGCGCCGCTCACGGCGGCCGCCCTCGCGGCCGGCCTCGCCGTCGCGGGGCTGGCGCGATGGGCGCGCTAGCGGCGCGCACGCGCTGCGCGAGTACGCGCTGCTGGCCGACGGCGAGCGCGGAGCGCTGGTCGGGCCCCGGGGCGACATGGCCTGGCTGTGCTTTCCGCGGTGGCACTCGAGCGGCGTGCTGTCGGCGCTCATCGGCGGCCCCGGCGCCTACGCCCTGAGCCCCCGCGGGCGCTACGTGTGGGCGGCTCCTACGAGGCGGGGTTGATCTGGCGCTCGCGCTGGGTCTGCGACGACGGCACCATCGTCGAGTGTCGCGAGGCGCTCGCGCTGTCGAGCACGCCGAGCCGCGCGGTCCTGCTGCGCCGGATCCTCGCGACCGCGGGCGACGCCGCGGTGGCCGTCGCGCTCGATGTGGCGCCGGGCTTCGGGCGCGAGCGACTCGAGCCGCGCCGCGGCGAGGACGGCCTCTGGCGCTTCGCCGGGCGAGACCGTCCAC
>DATNGY010000134.1:0-11736 GCA_035605735.1 Solirubrobacteraceae bacterium | reverse complement strand
CGTTGAGGATGGACTCCTCGGTCAGCTGCTCGACGATGCGGGTGCCGGTCGCGCCGCCGGCGAAGCCAGTGGCGATGACCGGCTGCCCGAGCGACTTGAGCGTGCGCGCGACGTTGACCCCCTTGCCGCCCGGCATGGTGGTCTGCTCGACCGTGCGATGACGCCGCCCAAGTCGGAAGTTGGGCACCGAGAGGGACTTGTCGATCGCCGCGTTGAGGGTGACGGTGATGATCATGCGACTCGCGAGCGGCCCTCCCGCCGGCGCCGTCCGGCGCGGCGCCGCAGGAAGGCCACGTGAAGGATAAGGATCACGACCACCGCCCCCGCCGCGACGAGGAGCGTGCGGCTGAAGATGCCGCCGGCGCGGTCGACGACAGTCGCCCGCGCGACCGCCGACCGTGTGACCAGCGGCACGCTCGCGACGAGCGCGCCGCGCGCCCGGACCTCGAGCGTCGCGAGGCGCGTGCGCGCCGGCAGCGGGCCGTCTACCGTACGGGGCGCGCCGACCACGCGGCGCACGAGCCGCTCGCCGCGGCGCAGCGTGCGCCGAACGGTGCGGGTCGCCACGAGGCCGACGGCGCCGTCGCGGTGGGCGAGCGCGGCCGTCGCGTACGTCGTCCCGCGACGGGCGACGGCGACCCGCCGATAGCGGCGTAGCCCGAACCTGAGCAGCGCGAGCGAGTCGGCGTCGCGGGCGGCGATGCTCGGCTCGCCCAGGACGACCGAGATGACCGTGACCCCGTGCCGGGAGGCCGAGCCGACGAGGACGTAGCCGGCGCCGAGCGTATGCCCGGTCTTGACGCCGTTGACGTAGGGCACCTCGCGCACGAGGTCGTTGCGGTTGACGATCGCGCGCGGATGGGCGCCCGTGCGCAGCCTCACGCGCGGCAGGTCGGTGACCGTGCGGAAGAAGCGGTCCTTGCGCAGGATCAGCGTGAGCTTCACGAGGTCCTCCGCGCTCGAGTGCGCGCCCGGGCCATCGAGGCCGATGGGGTTCGCGTAGTGGGTCTCCTCCAGGCCGAGGCGACGGGCGCGGCGGTTCATGAGGGCCACGAAGCGCGTCTGGGTGCCGCCGATGCGCGCCGCGAGCGTCGCGGCCGCGTCGTTGGCGCTGGCGAGGAGCATGGCGCGCAGGAGGTCCGCGGCGGACATCCGCTCGCCCGCGCGTAGCCCGACGACCGACTCCCCCGGGATCCCGTGGTAGGCGACGGCCGTGACCTTCTCCGATAGGCGCAGCCGCTCGAGCGCGAGCAGGGCGGTCATGAGCTTCGTCGTGGAGGCGATGGGCCGCTCGGCCTCCGGCGCGCGGGCGAAGACGACGTCGCCGGTCGCGGGCTCGACGACGATCGCGGCGGCGGCGCGCACCATCGGAGCGGCCGCGCGGGCCCGCGGCGCGGCGAGGAGCGCGAGGGCCGCCGCGAGGGCGACGGCGAACGACGCCGCGGCCGCGGCGCGCGTGGCCCGTGCGAGACCGGCCGGCAAGCTCACGGCCGGAGCTTGACCTTCTGCCCCGTGCGCAGCGTCTGCGCGTCGAGGTTGGGGTTCAGTCGACGGATCGTGTCGAGCGAGACGCCGGTCTTCACGGAGATCGCCGACAGCGTGTCACCGGCCTTCACGACGTAGCGGCGGCGATGCTTCTTGCGCTTGGCCGCGTGGGCGCTCTGCGTCGCGGACGCCTTTGGCTTCGTCGAGGTAGACGTGCTGCTCTGCAGCCCGTTGTGGACGACCGTGTATACGGCGAACGCGCACGCCAGGAGCGCGATCGGAGCCAGCCAGCGAGCCGGGCTGCGACGGGAGGCCATGGCGAGGACCAGAGCATAGGCGCGCGGCGGCTAGATGAGCGCCCACGCGGCGGCCCGCAGCCGCTCGGCCTCGGCGCGTGCGGCCGCGTCGGGCGGCCGTCCGGAGGCCGCCCCGGCGTCGACGATCGAGCGCGAGGCCGTCACGAGCGCGCCGGCCTTGCGGCCGCCGAAGGCCGCCGCCAGCGTCTCCACCTTCCCGCCCTGCGCGCCGACCCCCGGCAGCAGGAAGACGGCGCGCGGCATCAGCTCGCGCAGGCGCGCGAGGTGCTCGGGGGCCGTCGCTGCGGCCACCGCTCCGACGTCGTCCAGGCCGGACGCGCCGGGCTCGCCAAGCGCGTCGACGAGCGCCGCGGCGCGCTCCCAGACCGGGCCGCCGTGCGTGAGCGCGAGCTCCTGCAGGTCGCGCGCGCCGGGGTTCGACGTGCGTACGAGGACGAAGACGCCCGCGCCGGCCGGGCGCGCGACGCCGACGAACGCCTCGACGGCGTCGCGACCGAGGTACGGGCTGGCGGTGAAGGCGTCCGCGCCGAGCCCAGCCACGACCCCGAACGGCGTCGGCGTCGAGCCCACGAGCGCCTCCGCGTACGCGGCGGCGCTCACGTCGATGTCTCCGCGCTTGGCGTCCGCGAGCACGAGCAGGCCCGCCGCTCGCGCGTGGGCGGCGACGGCGACCAGCGCGCTCCACCCGGCGGCCCCGAGGCGCTCGAAGCACGCCAGCTGCGGCTTCATTGCGACGCACGCCGGGCCGGCGGCGTCGATCACCGCGCGGCAGTGCTCGACGACTGCCGCCGCAGCGGCCTCGGCCGGCGCGGCCGCGCGTGGCGCCGCGGCGGCGGCCCCGGGCCACAGGCGTACGGGATCGGGATCGAGCCCGAGGACGACCTGCGACTCGCGCTGCGCGACGGCGTCGGCGAGCCGGTCGCCGAACGGGCGGCGGGCCCCCGCCGCTGCGCGCGCCTGGTCTCTGTCTGGGGCGCCGAGTGGCTCAGCCGTTGACGGCCTTCTTCAGGCCCGAGCCGGCGCTGAAGCGCGGGACCTTCGAGGCCGATATCTGGATCGGCTCGCCCGTCCGCGGATGCACGCCCTGGCGCGCGCCGCGCTCCGCGACGTGGAACTTGCCGAAGCCCGAGAACGTCACGTCGCTGCCGCGCTGAAGCGTCTCCTGGATCACGTCGAGGACGGCGTCGACGGCCTTGCCGGCCTCAGACTTGCCCAGATCCGCCCGGCTGGCGACCTGATCGACGAACTCTGATTTCGTCACGTTCTGCTCCTTCTTGGGATCGTTGTGCGGTCCGAAGCTATCAACGGTCGAGGACACGACGACGTCCCGCGAGCCCCCTCATGGTGCGGTCCGGCGCGGCGGCGGCCCCGCGAATCACGCTCCTTGCGGAATCGGCCCGGGCCGCTCGCGACGCCCCTCAGCGCGGTTCGAGCGCCTCGAGGGCCCCGCGCACGTCCGCCTCGAGGAGCCGCATGGGCGCCGCCGGCCCCGGCCGGACGGCGACCATGCGCGTCGCCGAGCGGGCCACGACCAGCGTCGCGTCGGCGGCCGCCACCCGCGGGCCGAGCGCGCGGTCGCCGGCCAGCACTCCGGCGTGGGCGTCGAGGACGGCGGCGGCCTCGACGTCGGCCGACAGCGAGCGCAGCCAAGCCAGCGCGGTCTGCGGGGTCAGCGCCGCCGTCATCGGCGCTTGGAACGATAGTCGCGATGAACCTCGCCCGGATCGCCTGGCTCGTGACGGTCTGCATCTGCCTCGTGGCCTCCGCGCTGCTGCTCGTCTCGGGCTACCAGGGCTACGCCGCCGTGGTGCTCGCGGTCGGCGCCTCGGCGGCGATCAACCTGCTTTGAGCCAGGTCGCGAGCGCGCGTGCCGCGCGCCCGCGGTGGCTGATCGCGTCCTTCTCCTCGGGGCTGAGCTCGGCCATCGTGCGCCCATCGCCGAGGTCATCGGGCACGAAGATCGGGTCGTAGCCGAAGCCGCCCTCGCCGCGGGGGCGGTCCGCGACGGCTCCTTCGCACGTGCCGTGCACGACGTGCTCGATCCCGCGTTCGGCGTCGACGTAGGCGAGCGCGCAGACGTAGCGCAGGGCCGTGCCGGGCGGCGCCTCGGAGACGAGCCGCGCGAGGTTCTCGGCGTCCGTCGCGGCCGCGCCCGCGAAGCGCGCCGAGCGCACGCCGGGCCGGCCTCCGAGCGCCGCGGCCTCGATGCCCGAGTCGTCCGCGACGGCGGGGCGGCCGAGGGCCGCCGCCGCGACCCGCGCCTTGCCCAGCGCGTTCTCGGCGTAGGTCGTGCCCGTCTCGGGAGGCAGGCGCACGGCGCTCGGCAGGGGCTCGAGCTCGACGCCGTCCATGAGCGCCGAGAGCTCGCGCGCCTTGTGGGCGTTGCGGCTCGCGAGGACGAGCCTCACGCGCCGAGCGCCGCGTCCTGCGCGACGCGCAGGCGCGCGATGCCGTCCGCGGCGAGCGCGAGCAGCTCGTCGAGGCTGGCCCGGGAGAGCGGCATGCGCTCGGCGGTGGCCTGGACCTCGATGAGGCCCCCGCTGCCGGTCATGACGACGTTGACGTCGACCTCCGCAGTGGAGTCCTCGCCGTAGTCGAGGTCGAGGAGCGCGGCGCCGTCGACCACCCCGCACGAGACCGCGGCCACGGAGTCAAGCAGCGGCGACCGCGCGACCTTCTCCTCCTCCTGCAACGCCCGCACCGCGAGCGCGAGCGCCACGTACGCGCCGGTGATCGACGCGCAGCGCGTGCCGCCGTCGGCCGTGAGCACGTCGCAGTCGAGGTAGATCGTGTGTTCGCCGAGCGCCTCGAAGTCCACGACGCCGCGGACCGCGCGCCCGATGAGCCGCTGGATCTCGACCGTGCGCCCGTCGGGCCGCCCGCGCGTCACGTCGCGCGCCTTGCGCTGCCCCGTCGACGCCGGGAGCATCCCGTACTCGGCCGTGACCCAGCCACGCCCGCTGCCCTTCAGCCAGCGCGGCACGCTCTCCTCGTGCGAGGCGGTGCAGATCACGCGCGTGCCGCCCGCGGCAATCAGCGCCGAGCCCTTCGCGCTCTCGACGAAGCCGGGCTCGATCGTCGTCGGGCGCAACGCGTCGCGCGCGCGGGTGTCGCGGTGCGCGGGGCCGGCCCCGGCGGCGCCGGGGCCGCCCGCCTCGGCCGGCTGCGCGAGCGCGTCGCCCGCGGGCGCGCCGTCGGGTCTCACGCGGCGACCTCCGCGGCGAGCGCGATGCGCTCCACCTCGCCGAGCGGCAGCTGCAGGAAGCGCGTGCCGAGGGCGCGAAACGCGGCCGCGTCGCCGGTGCACAGGAAGCGGTAGTCGCCCTCGCCCGAGCGCGGATTGGCCAGCCCACGGGTCCGCAGCGCGTGCTCGACCTGGCGCGCGAGCGCGTGCCCCGAGGTCACGATCTCGACGCCGCGGCCCAGCATCCGCTGGAGCAGCGGGCGCACCAGCGGGAAATGCGTGCAGCCGAGGATGACCGTGTCCGCCCCGGCCGCACGCAGGGGCGCGACGTAGCCGCGCACGGTCTCGACCACGCTCGCGTCGAACGCCGAGCCCTGCTGGACCATCGGCGCGAGATCGGGGCACGCGACGGCCACGAGCTCGACGTGCGGATCGACCGCCGCGAGCGCCTCGGTGTACGCGCCGCTGGCCACGGTGGCGGTCGTGGCGAGCAGGCCGATGCGCCCGTTGCGCGTCGCGGCGACGGCCTGCACGGCCTCGGGCCGGACGACGGCGAGCACGTCGACCCCGAGCGTCGTCTCCATCATCCGCCGCCGCAGCGCCGGGAGCGCGGCGGCCGTCGCCGTGTTGCACGCGACGACGAGCAGCTTGGCGCCACGCGCGAGCAGCTCCTCGGCGATCTGGACGCAGAAGCGCTCGAGCTCGCGCGGCTCGCGCTCGCCATAGGGGAACCGCGCCGTGTCGCCGAGGTAGACGAAGTCCTCGTGCGGCAGCGACACGAGCAGCTCGTGCAGCACGGTCAGGCCGCCGACGCCCGAGTCGAAGACGGCGATCGGGCGCTCGCGCGGGTCGGCGGGACGGGACGCCACGACCGGGCATGGTAGGCGCCCGCGCGGCGCCGGCTCCGGCCGGCTATGTCGTCGTGGCCTACCTCTTCTTCCCCACCCCCTCGATGGCGTCCTTGAGCTTCTGCACGACGGTCGCGGCGATGGTCTCGCCCTTCGCCTTGCTGGCGAACGCGATGACCGTGGCCATCACGCCCGCGACGAGCAGGATCAGCGCCACGTACTCCACCGTCCCCTGGCCGCTCCGATCGGCGAGCCGCTCGCGGGCGCGCAACACCGCGACGTGCGCGCGCCCCATCATCCCGTAGCCCATCTGCGCCTCCTCGATTCGTGTGTGTCGGTCGCAGTCGATGCTGCCGGGAGCCGTGTAACGGCGAAAGGACGGGTCTGTGGAGAATCAGTGACGCGTGCGTGCCCTGATCGTGACGAACATGTGGCCCTCAGCCGACGCGCCCGAGCGCGGCTCCTTCGTGCGCGACCAGGTGCGCGCCCTGCGCGCGCTCGACGGCGTCGAGGTCGAGGTGTTCGCCTTCCCTCCGAAGGGCTACGCCCGCGCGGCCCGCGACCTGCGCCGCGCCCACCGCGGTCACGAGTTCGACGTCGTGCACGCCCACTTCGGCCTGACCGCGTGGCCCGCGCTTGCGCTGCGCGGCGCCCCGCTCGTCGTCACCCTCCACGGCACCGACGTCCGCCACCCGCGCTCCGGGCGCATCGCCCGCGCGGCGCTGCCGTTCGTCGATCTCGTCGCCGCGGTCAGCGCCGAGCTCGCCGCCGAGCTGCGCCGCACCGGCGGCCGCGGCAAACGGCCGCGCCGTGTCGCCGTGCTCCCGTGCGGCGTGGATCTCGACCGCTTCGTTCCGATGCCGCGAGCCGAGGCGCGCGCACGGCTGGGCCTGGCCGCCGACGAGCCGTGCGTCCTATTCGCAGCCGATCCGGCACGGCGCGCGAAGCGCGTCGACCGGGCGGACGCGGCGGCGGCGGGCGTGCGGCTGCTGACGCTCGGCGGGGTGGCGCCCGACGACGTGCCGGCCTTCGTCAACGCCGCCAACGCGGTGCTCGTGCCGTCCGAGCACGAGGGCTTCGGCCTCGCGGTCCTCGAGGCGCTCGCCTGCGACGTGCCCGTGCTCGCCACGCCGGTCGGAATCCACCCGGTCGCGCTCGACGGCGTGCCGGGCACCCTGTGCGCGCCCTGGGACGCGCGCGCCTGGCGCGCCGCGCTCGAGCCGCATCTGCGCGCCGCCGACCCGCGCGTGCCGGGGCGCGAGCGCGCGGCGCTGTGGTCGGCGCGGCGCATGGCGCGGCGCGTGCTCACGGCCTGGAGCGAGGTGGTACCGTCCCTCGCCGAGGCGCCGCTCACCGGCGCCCTTTGCGCATGAAGGGCCCCCTCCAGCTCATCCGCCGCCGGCGAGCCGAGCCCGCCGCGGACCCGGCGTCCGAGCCCGAGCACCAGCGCGAGCACGAGGCCGCCGCGTCGAGCGACTCCGCACCGGCGCCCACCGCCGAGAGCACGACCTCGTCGCTGCACGCGGTCGACGCGCCGGCCGCTCCGGCCGGTGCCGACCCGGCCGACGCGAGGCGGCCGACGTTCCGCACCCGCGCCCGCGCCCGGCGGCGTCTGCGTTACCTGCGCCGCGTCCGCGAGCTCGGCTTCCGCGACCTCGGCGGCCTGCTCTTCGACCAGCATCGTTTCGCCCGTCCCAACGAGGAGCTCGTGCGCGGCAAGCTCGATGCGATCGCGGCCGTCGACCACGAGTTGCGCGCACTCGAGCGCGTCCTCGACGACCGGCGGGCGATCACCGAGCTGCGCGAGCCGGGCGTCTCGGTGTGTCCGCGCTGCGGCGCGCTGCACGCGAGCGAGGCGCGCTTCTGCTCCTCGTGTGGCCTGCAGCTGCGCGGCCCGCGCCCGGTCGCCGAGATCGGCGAGGCCGCGGGTGGCCTGGCGTCCGCGACGCCGCCGGCGACGTCGGCCCCGGCGCCCGCGCCGACTCCGTTGCCCGCGCCGCAGCCGGAGTCGCTGGTCGAGCCGCCGTCCGCCGAGGCCGGAGCGCCGGCCGAGCCGGTCGAGCCGCCGCCCGCGGAGCCCGGCCCGCCCGCCGAGCCGGGCGAGCAGCCGACGACCGTCATGCCGGCCGCGGGCGGTGAGCCCGCCGGCCACGACCGTCCCGAGCCGTGATCGGCCACCCGCCCGGGACGATCGCCTGTCCGCGCTGTCGGACTCCGGTCGGCCCCGAGCAGGACTGGTGCCTGCGCTGCGGCGATGCCGCCCGGACCCGCCTCGTGCCCACGCCGAACTGGCGGCTGCCGCTCGCGGCCGTCGCGGTCGTCGCGGCGCTCGCGGTCGCGGCCCTCGCGGTCGCGTTCGTCGTGCTGACGAACGACGACGCGCCGGTGACGCCGACGACGCCGACGACGCCGACGCCCGCCGCGCCGGGAGCCGCCGCGCCGGGCGCCACCACGACGCCCGCCGCACCCGGAGCCGCCGCGCCGGGCGCCACCACCACGCCCGCCGCACCCGGAGCCGCCACCCCGGGCGCCACCACCACGCCCGCCGCACCCGGAGCCGCCACCCCGGGAGCCACGACCATGCCGGGGGCCGCGACGACTCCCGCCGCGCCGTAGACCTCACGATGGCTCTGACGTCCTTTCCGCGCACGATCAACGAGAAGGCGGCTCGCGTCGTCGCGGGCGTCGTGGCGGTGACCGCGGCCGTGGCGCTCGCCACGGGCGCCCGCTGGCTCGCCGTGCCGCTCGCCTACGGCTTCTGGGCCCGCGTCCTCACCGGCCCGCGCCTCTCGCCGCTCGCGCTCGTCGCGAGCCGCGTCGTCGCCCCGCGCCTCGGCCCGGCGAAGGTCGTGGCCGGGCCGCCCAAGCGGTTCGCGCAGGCGATCGGCGCGGCGCTGACGAGCGCCGCGGTCGTCGCGCTCGCGCTCGGCCTCCAGCTCGTCGTCGACGCGCTGCTCGCGGTCCTGCTCGCGGCAGCGACGCTCGAGTCGGTCTTCGCGCTCTGCCTAGGCTGCGGGATCTTCGCCGTCCTCATGCGCGCCGGGATGATCCCCGCCGCGATCTGTGCCGAGTGCGCGGACCTCTCCGCGCGGCGGCCCGCCTAGCGCCCGTGCCAGGTGACGTTCGCCTCGTTCGTGCGGAGCGCCGTGCCAGGCACGGACGCAGGCCGCCGCCTTTGGCGCGGCGAGCGCCCGCCAGGGACGCGCGAACGTCACCTGGCACGGCACTGGCTCGACCTACGCGAGCGTCGGCCACCGCGCCGCCAGCCGCGCCCGCGCCCGCGCGGCGAGCGGATGGACCGCGAGCGCGGGGTCGGGCTGCGGCGGCGACGACGCTCCCAGGACCGCGAGCGTGGCGGCGAGCGAACGCGCCAGCGCCGCGACCTCGTAGCCGCCCTCGAGCACGAGCCCGACGGGGACGTCGAGCTCCTCGAACAGGCGGCGAACGCTGCCCGCCATCGTCGCGAAGCCCGCGTCGGTGACCCTGCAGCCGGCCAGCGGGTCGTCGAGGTGGGCATCGAAGCCCGCGGACACGAGCACGAGCGCGGGATCGAAGTCGCGCACGACGGGCACGGCCACGTGCTCGAGCAGCGAGCACCACGTCTCGTCCCCCGAGCCGCCCGGCACGGGCAGGTTGACGGTGAAGCCCGCCCCGGGGCCCGACCCGACGTCGGACGCCGGCCCCGTCCCCGGGTAGAGCGGCGACTCGTGCACGGAGACGTAGAGGACGCTCGGGTCGTCGTGGAAGATGTCGTTCGTCCCGTTGCCGTGGTGGACGTCCCAGTCGATGACGGCCACTCGCCCGGCGTCGTGGGCGTCGAGCGCATGGCGGGCGGCGACCGCGACCGAGTTGAAGAGGCAGAAGCCCATCGCCCGGCCCGCCTCGGCGTGGTGCCCGGGCGGCCGGTGCACCGACGCGCCCGCCCGCGCCGCGCCACCCAGGAGCTCGTCGACCATCGCGACCGCGCCGCCCGCCGCGTGCGCGGCCGCCGCGAACGAGCCGGGGGAGCACACGGTGTCGAGGTCGATCATCCCGCCGCCCGCGGCGCAGAGCGCTTCGATGCGCTCGACGTGCCGCGCCGTGTGGACGGCCTCGAGCGTCGGCCGCGCGACGGGCGGCGACAGCCGAGGCTCGAAGCCGAGCCACTCGCGGCGCTCGAGCTCGCGCTCGATCGCGACGATGCGCGCGGCGCGCTCCGGATGCGGGCCCGTGTCGTGCTCGAGCGAGGACGGGTGGCGGAAGAGGACGGACCGCACGCGCTGGGTACCGTACCCGCCGCATGACCGCCCCCGAGCGCATCGACGCCGACGTCGCGGTCGTCGGGGCCGGCGCGGCGGGGCTCTACGCGGCGCTCACGGTGACCGCGCACGGCGCCCGCGCGGTGCTCGTCTCGGCCACGCCGCTGGCACGGACCGCGAGCTACTGGGCGCAGGGCGGGCTCGCGGCGGCGCTCGCCGTCGACGACTCGCCCGACCTCCACCGCGAGGACACGGAGCGCGCCGGCCGCGGGCTCGTCCGCACGAGCGCGGCCGCCGTCCTCTGCCGCGAGGCGCCCGGCGCCGTCGTCGAACTCGAGCGGCTCGGCGTGCGCTTCGACGCCGACCGCCATGGCGCACTCGCCCTCGGCCTCGAGGGCGGCCACTCGCGCCGCCGGGTTGTCCACGCGGGCGGCAGCGCGACCGGCCGGCGCGTCGTCCGTCACCTCAGCGCGCTCGCGGCCGAGGACGCCGGGGTGACCGTCGTCGAGGGCGCGCGGGCGACGCGCCTGTGGACGCGCGAAGGCCGGTGCGTCGGGGTCGTCTGCGAGGACGGCCGCGCCGTCCACGCCCAGGGCGTCGTCCTGGCCACGGGCGGCGCGGCCGCGCTCTGGTCGCGGACGACCAACCCTCCGGGTTCGCTCGGGATCGGCCTCATGCTCGCCCGCGAGGCCGGCGCCGAGCTCGCGGACCTCGAGTTCGTGCAGTTCCACCCGACGGCGGTGCGCGGCGTCCGCGGGCGCGAGGGCTTCCTCATTACCGAGGCGATCCGCGGCGAGGGGGCGACGCTCCACGACGCACGCGGCGAGCGCTTCATCGACGAGCTCGCGCCCCGCGACGAGGTCGCCCGCGCGATCTGGGCGGTGATGCTCGACGAGGGCGCCCCTTCGGTGAGCCTCGACATGCGCGCGATCGACCCGGCGCTCTTCCCGAACGTCGTCGGCGCCCTCCGCGAGGCCGGCCTGGACCCGACGCGCGAGCTCGTGCCGGTCGCGCCGGCCGCCCACTACGGGATGGGTGGCATCGTCGCCGACCTCGACGGCGCGACCACGGTGCCCGGCCTCTACGCCGTCGGCGAGTCGGCCTGCACGGGCCTGCACGGCGCCAACCGGCTTGCCTCGAATTCGCTGAGCGAGTGCTTCGTCTTCGGCGCGCGGGCGGCGCTCGCCGCGCTGGCCGAGCCCGCCGAGGCCGCCACGGACGACCCGCCCGCCCCGGCCGTTCTCCCACCACCGACGCGCGCGACGCGCGAGGCGCTCTGGCGCTACGCCGGCGTCTTGCGCGACGGCGACGGGCTGCGCGCGCTGCGCGAGGACGCCCACCCGCTGGCCCGGCTCGTGGCCGAGCACGCGCTCGCGCGCGAGGAGACCCGCGGCGCCCACGCCCGGTCGGACTTTCCCTAGGTCGACGCTGCGCTCGACCGCCATCACTCGGTGACTGCCGGGAACGCGGAGCGACCGCGCTTCGAGCCGTGGGCGTGAGTGAACGCGAGCGTTTCTTAACACGAACTCAACACGCCGCGCGTTTTCGTCTTCACACGGGCCGTCCATACTCGCCGGCGCCGCGAGGACGGCACACCCGACTGAGGCGAGGGGGCCACACGGGCATGTACCAGGTGAGCAGGGCGATCTACCGAGAGCTGGCGA
>DATNGY010000133.1:0-2680 GCA_035605735.1 Solirubrobacteraceae bacterium | reverse complement strand
GGATGTTCTCTAGGCGGAGACCCTGGAGACGACGCGCCGCGAGGACTGGCCGACGCTGGCCAGGAAGAGAGTCTTGTCGATCTTGCCCTGGAAGATCGGGACGCCCAGCTCCATGCACTTCGAGATAACGTCCTTGCGCTCGAGGCCGGTCTCGCGTGCGAGCTCAGTGGGCGTCAGGTGGTTTGCCATCGGAGCAGGGTCCTCCTTGATGTGGGTATGTGATTGCGCGTCCTCGCAGTATTCCGCGTGCGGCGGACGCCCACAAGCCGGGCGCGTGGCAAACTCGCTAAATGGGGTTCGGCACGTCGACGTAGACGTGGCGGATCCCGAAGCGGCGGGCGACGAGGTCGCCTAGGCGCCGCACGCCGAACGTCTCGGTCGCGTAGTGGCCGGCGGCCAGGAAGTGCACGCCGGCCTCGCGCGCCAGGGCCATCGAGCGCTCCGCGGGCTCACCCGTCACGAACGCGTCGAGACCCTCCGCGATCGCGTCCTCGAGGTGGTCGGCGCCGCCGCCCGAGACGATCCCGATGCTGCGGACGCGGTCCGGCCCGTCCGTGAACGCGAGCGGCTCGCGGCCGGTCGCCGCCGCCACCCGGCGCACGAGCTCCTCGGGGTCGACGCCTTCCGCTTCGAAGCGCGCCCGCACGCCGATCGGCGTGCCGCGCAAGCGCGCGAACGGCTCGACCGCGCCCGCGCCGAGCGCGCCCGCGAGGAGGGCGTTGTTGCCGTGCTCGAGGTGGGCGTCGAGCGGCAGGTGGTAGGCGGCGAGGCCGATGTCGGCGTCGAAGAGGACCTGCAGGCGCGCCTTGGCGAAGCGGTCGAGCGGCTGCGGCGGCCCGCCCCAGATCAGGCCGTGGTGGACGAGCACGAGCTGCGCCCCGGCGCCGCGCGCCTGTTCGAAGAGCTCCAGGTTCGCGGACACACCGGAAACGAGCGTGGTAATCGTGTCGGATCCGGGTATCTGAAGGCCATTGGGGCCGTAGTCGTCGTAGACCTGGGGCTTGAGGAGCTCGTCAAGGAAGCCGATGACCTCTGAACAGGCGACACGAGCGTCGGAGACCGACATGCGGAGGTGGGGACGATAGCCACGACGGCAGCCGCACTGGCCGAACTGCGAGATGACGACGACGCGCTCGTCGCAGCGGTACGCGCCGGCGACGATCGCGCGTTCGAGGGACTCTTCGCCCGCCACCACGGGGCGGTCACCGCCTATGCGCGCGGGATGCTCCGCGACCACGCGCGCGCCGAGGACGTCGCCCAGGACGTCTTCGTCGCGGCGCTGCGGCGCCTCCGTGCCACCGACGGGCCGATCGCCTTCAAGCCTTGGATCCATGAGATCGCCAAGAACGCGTGCATCGACGCCTGGCGGCGCTCGAGCCGCGCGGAGCTTGTCTCCTACGACGCCGGCGAGGATCTCGGCGCCGCCGACCGCGGCCGCCTCGTGTCCGGCGCCCCCGCCCCCGACGCGGAGGTCGACACGCGCCTCGAGCTCGACCAGCTCAAGGGCGCGTTCGAGGGCCTCAGCGACGCGCACCACGAGATCCTCGTCATGCGCGAGCTGCACGGCTACTCCTATCGCCAGATCGGCGAGCGGCTCGGAATGTCGCCGGCGGCCGTCGAATCCACGCTGTTCCGCGCGCGGCGGCGCCTCGGCGAGGAGTTCGAGCAACTCGGCACCGGCGCCGCCTGCCGGCGCTCGGTCGCGATCGTCGCGTCGGCGGAGGGCACGGGCCGCGTCGGCGGCCGCGACGAACTGCGCCTCGCCCGCCACGTCGCCCACTGCCGGCCGTGCCGCCGGGCGGCCGCCGTCGCCGGCTTCGACCTCGAGGCGCTCGCCGCCCGCAAGGGTCTGCGCGCCAAGATCGCGTCGCTGCTGCCGGCGCCCGCTTGGGCACGCCGGTTCATTGGCGGCGCCGACGTCTCTCGCGGGCCCGTCGGGCGCACGATGGAGGCCGTCCCGTTCGCCGTCGTCGGCGTCGAGCCGGCTGCGCGCGGCGCGAGCCGACTCGTGGCCGCCGTCGTCGGCGCCGTGGCCGTCGCCGGCATCGGGGCGGGGACGGCGACGCAGATCGGACGCTGGACGGGGTCGGACGAGAGCGCCAACGCGGCCGCCTCGCGCGCGACTCGGGCGGCGCACGCGTCACCGCCGACGTCGCGCTCGACCGCGGTGCCGCGTGGCACGACCCGCTCAGGGCGCACCCGCAGCGGGGCCGCGCCGGCGACCTTGGCTCGCTCGGCCGCGGCCGCGGCTGGACACGCGTCCGCGGCCGGCGCCGCCGGCTCCGCCGGGGGCTCGTCGCCACTGCGGACCGCGGCGGGCGCCGGTGCGATCGTGCCCTCGGTCAAGGCGCCGGGTGCCGGGCAGGTCGTCCGCAATCCGGTCGGGACCGCGACGGGAGCGGTGCGGACCGTCAGGGGCACCACGCGCTCGCTCACCGGGACCGCGAGCGGCACGGTCAAGTCGGCCACCGGCACGGCGTCGAAGGCGGCGGGTCAGGTGACGAGCGCGGCGACGAGGACGGCCGGTCAGGTGACCGGCGGGGTGTCGAAGACGACCGGTCAGGTCACGGGCGGGGTGTCGAAGACGACCGGTCAGGTCACGGGCGGGGTGTCGAAGACGACCGGTCAGGTCACGGGCGGGGTGTCGAAGACGACCGGTCAGGTCACGGGCGGCGTGCCG
>DATNGY010000132.1:0-2624 GCA_035605735.1 Solirubrobacteraceae bacterium | reverse complement strand
CGGTCAGGCCCGATCGCGATCATCAGCGACAGCCCGATCGCGCCGTCGTAGGAGTAGCGCCCGCCGACCCAGTCCCAGAAGCCGAACATGTTGGCGGTGTCGCAGCCGAAGCCCCGGACGCCGTCGGCGTTGGTGGAGACCGCGACGAAGTGCTTGGCGATCGCGCCGGGATCGGGCATCGCGGCGAGGATCCACTCGCGGGCCGACCGGGCGTTGGTCATCGTCTCCAGCGTCGTGAACGTCTTGGAGCAGATGATGAACAGCGTCTCCTCGGGATCGAGGTCGCGCGTGGCCTCGACGAAGTCGGTCGAGTCGACGTTGGAGACGTAGCGGAAGGTCAGATCGCGGCGCGTGTAGTGGCGGAGCGCCTCGTAGGCCATCACCGGCCCGAGGTCGGAGCCGCCGATGCCGATGTTCACGACGTTGCGGATCGGCTTGCCCGTGTGTCCCTTCCACTCGCCGGAGCGCACGCGCTCCGCGAAGTCCGCCATCCGGTCGAGCACCTCGTGCACGTCGGCCACGACGTCGACGCCGTCGACGACGAGCGACGTCCCCTTCGGCATTCGCAGCGCGACGTGAAGCACCGAGCGGTTCTCCGTGGTGTTGATGCGGTCGCCGCGGAACATGGCTTCGGTGCGCTCGGCGAGGCCCGACTCCGCGGCCAGCAGGAGCAGCAGCCGGACGGTCTCGTCGGTGATCCGATTCTTCGAGTAGTCCAGATAGAGGCCCGCGCCCTCCGCCAGCAGCCGCTCGCCACGCGTGGGGTCGTCCGCGAAGAGGTCGCGCAGGTGGACGTCGCGGATCTCGTTGAAGTGCTTCTCCAGTGCGCCCCAGGCGGCGCGCTCGCGAAGCGGCGTCCTGCTCGTCATGTCGGTTCTCGCCATCGGGTGCCCCCTCGCGTCCTCACGTGGTCAGTGCCGCGCATCAGGTCGTACCACGACTCGAGGGGCGCCTGCGCGGGCGCGCCCCGAAGTCAGCGCCCGGTGGGAAGGTGCTCGACGATGTAGGGCCGCTCGCCGGGGCGGATCATGCCCATCCGGCGCGCCTCGCGCTCGGCCGCGCCGAGGCCCTGGAGCGCCGCGCGGCGCGCGAGCAGGCGCGCGCGCTCGCGCTGGAGCTCGGTCACGGCGGCGCGGCGGTGGGCGGCCTCGCGCACGGTCGAGACGTAAGAGCGCGCGGGGCCCACGTAGAGGCCCACGAGGGCGACGAGGACGCAGAGCAGCGTGACGCGCGAGAGGCGGTCCCAGCGGATGCCGGGGCGCACGCGGACCGTCGGGCGGGCGGCAGCCATGGCCTCGGCTTCGCCCCGCACGCGCCGACTCCTGCCCGTGCAGCGGCGGGTTCGTTCAGAGCAGCGGTCGCGGCGGGTGCAAGCCGCGGCGGCGGGCCGACCGCGAGGTGCGCACGTCGGTGCCGCCGAGCAGGCTGTAGGCCCGCACGCGCACTGTGGGCGCGCTCGGGCCCGGCTCGGGCCCCTCGACGGCGACGTCGTTGGCGCCGAGCACAGCGAAGCCACCGGTCTCGACGTGCACGCCCTCGGGCACGGTGACGTCCGAGCCGCCGAGCAGCGAGAACACCGTGATCTCGACCTCCCCGCCCTCGAGAACGGCGTCGCGCAGGTCGAGGTCGGCGCCGCCGAGCACGTTGACGACCGTGACGCGCTCGGCGACGTGCCAGCGGCCGCTGTGATCGCCCCCGCCGAGCAGGCCGAGGACGAAGCTCGTCCCGCGGCGCGCGGGCGGTTGCGACGCCGCGGGAAGGTCGTGGACAAGGGGCTCGAGCTCGGCTCGCGTCGTGGCGGAGTAGGCGGCGTCGAGGCGCGCGGCCAGCTCCTCGAGGCCGAGCCGGCCCTCCCCGGCCGCGTCGCGCAGCCGCTCGGCGGTGCGCTCGCGCTCGTCGTCGGAGGCGCGGGTCACGAGCGGAAGGCCGCGCGCCCCGGATAGGTCGCGTCGGGGCCGAGCTGCTCCTCGATGCGCAAGAGCTGGTTGTACTTCGCCACGCGGTCGGTCCGCGACGGCGCACCGGTCTTGATCTGGCCGCAGCCCGTGGCCACGGCGAGGTCGGCGATCGTCACGTCCTCGGTCTCGCCCGAGCGGTGCGACATGACCGCGCTGTACCCCGCCTCGCCGGCCGTCCGCATGGCGTCGAGGGTCTCGGTCAACGTGCCGATCTGGTTGACCTTGACGAGGATCGAGTTGGCCACGCCCTCCTCGATCCCGCGCCGCAGGCGCTCGGTGTTCGTGACGAAGAGGTCGTCGCCGACGAGCTGGAAGCGCTCGCCGAGGCGATCGGTCAGGGCCTTCCAGCCGGCCCAGTCCTCCTCGTCCATGCCGTCCTCGATCGAGACGATCGGGTAGCGCCCGGCGAGCTCGGCCCAGTAGCCGGCGAGCTCCTCGGCGCTCAGCGTGCGGCCCTCGTGCTCGAGGACGTAGGCGCCGTCGGCGAAGATCTCGCTCACGGCCGGGTCGAGCGCGATGGCGACGTCGTCGCCGGGCGCGTAGCCGGCGGCCTCGATTGCCGAGATCAGCGTCTTCAGCGCATCCTCGTTCGAGTCGAGATCGGGCGCGAAGCCACCCTCGTCGCCAACGGCGGTCGACTTGCCCTGGTCGTGAAGGGTCTTCTTG
>DATNGY010000131.1:0-2755 GCA_035605735.1 Solirubrobacteraceae bacterium | reverse complement strand
CTCGTCAAGCGCGGCCTGCCCGAGGCGCAGCTCCCGTTCCAGGACGCGTCGGTCGCGGCCGCGATGGGCGCCGCGATGGCCGGCGGCACGCTCCTGCGCAAGCGGGTCGGCGGCGTGGCCGGCGAGGCGGCGCTCGCGGCGCTGTCCGTCGTGCCGTCGCTCGTCTCCCTGCGCAGGGGCGACGTCGCCGCCTACCACGGCGTCGAGCACAAGGCGATCGGCGCCTACGAACAGGACGCCCGCGACGCCCGCGAGGCGACGAAGGAGCACGACCGCTGCGGCTCGCACCTCGTGGCGCCGCTCCTCGCCGCCAACGTGGCCGGAGCCGCGCTCCTGCGGCGCGTCGTGGAGGAGCCCACGCCGCTGGCCAGCGCCGCCGTCCAGCTCGCCTCGTTGGGCGCGGCCGTCGAGCTCTTCGCGTGGTCCGAGCGCCATTCCGCGAGCCGCCTCGCCCGGGCCCTGCGACGTCCGGGCCACGAGCTCCAGCGCGTCGTAGGCACGCGCGAGCCGAGCGAGGAGCAGCTCGAGGTCGGCCGCGCCGCGCTCGCCGAGATCCTGCGCGTCGAGCGCGTCTAATTCCCGTTGGCGACGGCCGCCGCGGCGCGCCCGAGGAGCAGCTCACGCTCGCGGGCGTTGCGGGTCAGCGCGGCGGCGCGCTCGAACTCCGCGCGCGCCTCCGCGCCGCGCCCGAGGCGGACGAGCAGGTCGCCGCGAACCCCCGGCAGGAGGTGGTAGCCCTCGAGCGCGCGCTCACCGGCGAGCGCGTCGACGAGCGCGAGGCCCTCGGCCGGGCCGAAGGCCATCGCGACCGCGACCGCGCGGTTGAGCTCGACGACCGGCGACGGGGCGATCTGAGCCAGCGCGTCGTAGAGCGCGGCGATGCGCTCCCAGTCGGTCTCCTCCGGCGTCCGGGCGCGCGCGTGGCACGCCGCGATCGCGGCCTGCAGCCCGTACGGACCGAGCGCGTGCACGCGCGCGAGCGCGGCGAGGCCGCGGCCGATCAGGACGTGGTCCCAGCGTCCGCGGTCCTGGTCGAGCAGGAGCACGGGCTCGCCCGACGGGCCGGTGCGCGCCCGCAGCCGCGAGGCCTGCAGCTCCATCAGCGCGACGAGCCCGTGGACCTCGCTCTCGGCCGGGAGCAGCCCTGCGAGGATCCGCCCGAGGCGCAGCGCCTCCTCGCAGAGCGCGGGCCGCATCCAATCGTCGCCGGCCGTCGCGGCGTAGCCCTCGTTGAAGACGAGGTAGACGACCTCGAGCACGGAGGACAGACGCTCGGGGAGCTCCTCCTGCGCCGGCAGCTCGAAGGGCACCGCGGTCTCCGCCAGCGTGCGCTTGGCCCGCGAGATCCGCTGCGCCACCGTCGGCTCGGCGACGAGGAAGGCCCGCGCGATCTCGGCCGTCGTCAGGCCCCCGAGCAGGCGCAGCGTCAGCGCGACGCGCGCGTCGCGGGCGAGCACGGGGTGGCAGGTGATGAAGACGAGGCGCAGGAGGTCGTCCTCGATCGACTCGTCGATCGCCGCGGCGAGGTCCTCCTCGACCGCGCCGCCGTCGAGCTCGAGCTCGCGCGCGAGCTGCTCGTGCTTGGCGTCAAGGCGCTTGCCGCGCCGCAGCGCGTCGATCGCCCGGTGCTTGGCGGTGGCCATGAGCCAGGCGCCCGGGTTGTCCGGGACGCCCGACTCCGGCCAGCGCTCGAGCGCGGCGACGAGCGCGTCCTGCGCGAGCTCCTCGGCGAGGCCGACGTCGCGGACGATGCGCGTCAGCCCGGCGATCAGCCGGGCCGACTCGATCCGCCAGACGGCCTCGATCGCGTGGTGGGCGTCGCGGCTCGACACGCGCTCGCTACGCGCGGTCCTCGACCTGCGAGCGGATGCGCTGCTCCTGCTCGCGCAGCTCGGGCGTGAACTCCTCGCCGAAGTCCTCGGCCTCGAAGACCCGGCGCACCTCGATCTCGCCGTCCTCGAACGGGACGCGCTTGATCCACTCGAGCGCCTCGTCGAGGTCCTTGGCCTGGATCAGCCAGAACCCGGCGGTGAGCTCCTTGGTCTCGGTGAAGGGGCCGTCGATCACCGTGCGCTCGCGCCCGGAGAAGCGCACGCGCGCGCCCTTCGAGCTCGGGTGCAGGCCCTCGGCGGCGAGCAGGGCGCCGGCCTTCGCGAGCTCCTCGTTGTAGCGGCCCATCGCGGCGAGCTCGTCCTCGCTCGGCATCGCGCCGGCCTCGGACTGCTCGGTCGCCTTGACCATGATCATGAAGCGCATCGTCGTCTCCTCTCGTCGTTTGCCTTCAGCGATGCTCTCAACGACGCGACGAACGAGGCGGCGCGACTTCGACAGCTTCGTAGACTCCGAACAGGATGTTCGCCCGGGTCGACCACCTCGGCGTCGCCGTCGAAGATCTCGACGCGGCGCTCGTCCTCCACGAGGCGACCTACGGCATGGCGCTCGCGCACCGCGAGGTGATCGAGGAGCAGGGCGTCGAGGCGATCCTCCTCGACGTCGGCGAGAACCACGTCGAGCTCCTGCGCCCGCTCGGTCCCGACACGCCCGTTGGGCGCCATCTCGCGCGCCGCGGGCCCGGACTGCACCACGTCGCCTATCAGGTCGCCGACGTCGAGGCCGCGCTGGCCGCTCTGCGCGATCGCGGCGTCGAGCTCATCGACCAGGCGCCGCGGACGGGTATCCGGGGCTCGCGCGTCGCCTTCCTGCACCCGCGCGCGACCGGCGGCGTGCTCACCGAGATCGTCCAGCCTGCGGAGGG
>DATNGY010000130.1:0-6845 GCA_035605735.1 Solirubrobacteraceae bacterium | reverse complement strand
AGCACGCTGACGAGCACCTGGTCGAGGACATCGCGGCGCACCTCCACGGCGCGCGTGACCGTCTCGCCGATGCGCCGCGCGAGGTCCTGTGCGGCGGCGATCTCGGCGGGCTCGACGCGGTCGGGGACGTCGCGCAGGGGCTCGGTCGTCATGCGGGCGCCCCAAGGCCGCGGCGCAGGCGCGCGACGACATCGAGGACGGCGCGCGCGACCTCGGCCTTCGAGGCGCGCGGCACGGGCTCGGCGCCGTCGGCGGTGACGATCGTCACCTCGTTCTCGGTCGCGTCGAAGCCGATGTCCGCCCGCGAGATGTCGTTGACCACGACGACGTCGAGGCCCTTGCGCTCGCGCTTGGCGGCGCCGAGCGCGACCGCGTCGCCGCCGTGCTCGGCGGCGAACCCAACGAGCGTCTGATCTGGACGCCGGCGTCGCGCGAGCGCGCTGAGGACGTCGGGCGTCGGCTCGAGCGCGAGCTCGAGCCCGTCGCGGCCCTCCTTCTTGAGCTTCTCGGCCGCCGCCGCGGCGGGCCGGAAGTCGGCGACCGCGGCGACCATGAGCAGCACGTCGGCGCGCTCGAACTCCGCCGCGCAGGCGGCCTCGAGCTCGGCCGCCGTGCCCACGTCGACGAAGCGCAGCGGCGGGCGCCGCGGGAGCGCGACGTTCGCGGCGACCACGGTGACCGACGCCCCGAGCGCCGCCGCCTGCTCGGCGAGGGCGAGGCCCATGCGCCCGCTCGAGCGGTTGCCGACGTAGCGCACGCTGTCGATCGGCTCGCGCGTGCCGCCGGCGGTGACGAGCACCCGCAGCCCGTCCCACGGCCGCGCGCCCGCGGGCACGACGGCCTCGACGGCCGCCAGGAGCTCCGGGGGCTCGGCCAGTCGCCCCATGCCCCACTCGTGCCTCGTCGCGAGCGCGCCCGTCCCGGGCTCGACGACGATTACGCCGCGCTCGCGCAGCGTCGCGAGGTTCGCCTGCGTCGCCGGGTGCTCCCACATGTGGTCGTTCATCGCCGGGGCGACGAGCAGCGGGACACTCGCGGCCAGCGCCGCGCTCGTGAGCAGGTTGTCGGCCAGGCCGTGGGCGAGCTTGGCGATCGTGTTCGCGCTCGCGGGCGCGACGAGGAAGGCGTCGGCGTTGCGGACGAGCTCGAGGTGGCTGGCCGGGTCGTGGTCGGGCTGCGCCTGGCCCGGGAACGCGCCGCGGGCGGGGTCGCGCTCCCACTGGTCGACGAGGACCGGCGCGCCCGTGAGCGCGGCGAACGACGCCGCCCCTACCAAGCGCAGGCTCGCCGGCGTCTGCACGACGCGGACCGCGTGGCCGGCGGCCGTTGCGAGTCGCACGAGCTCGAGCGCCTTGAAGGCGGCGATGCCGCCGCTGACGCCGAGCAGGACCCGGGCCACGGCGGCCCCTTACCGGTAGTGGTACTTGATCTTGCCCGCGGCGACTTCCTCGAGCGCGATCGTCAGGTAGTTCTTGGACCCGCTCTCGACCATCGGCGGCGGGAACTCGTCGAATGTGCCCTCGCCGAGGTTGTGGTAGTAGGAGTTGATCTGCCGGGCGCGCTTGGCGGCCACGAGCACGGACGCATAGTTGGAGTCGACGTGCTCCAGCAGCGTGTCGATGCGAGGGTTGATCATGGATCGAGGGTACCAGGACCCCCCTTCCCCGCCGCGGCGTCGGGACCCCGCCCTGCGGCCGCGCCGGCGCCGGGTCCAAGCGTCCCGCGGACGATCCGCTCGAGCTCGGCGACGGCGTCCTCGAGGCGATCGTTGACGACGACGTGCGCGAACTCGTCGCGCGCGGACAGCTCCTCGCGGGCGACGGCGAGACGTGCCGCGACCGTCTCAAGGTCGTCGGTCCCGCGCCCGACGAGGCGCGCGCGCAGGGCCTCGAGCGACGGCGGGGCCACGAAGACCTGCACGGCCTCGGGCAGCGTCTCGCGCACCTGCCGCGCGCCCTGGACCTCGATCTCGAGGACCACCGGCCGGCCGGCGGCCGTGCGGCGCTCGAGCTCGGAGCGCAGCGTCCCGTAGCGGCGCCCGGCGTACGTGGCGTGCTCGACGAACTCCCCTGCGTCGACGCGACGCTGGAAATCTGCGTCCGACAGGAAGTGGTAGTCGACGCCGTCGCGCTCGCCCGGCCGCGGCGCGCGGGTCGTCGCCGAGACGCTCAGCTCGAGCTCGGGCAGGCGCTCGCGCAGCGTGCGGATGAGCGTGCCCTTGCCGACCCCGGACGGGCCGGTGATGACGACGACCCGCCCCACCGGGAAGGGGGCCTAGCGGCGCAGGAGCGAGACGAGCTCGCTGCGCTGGCGCTCGGAGAGGCCGCCGATCGTCTTGCTCGGCGAGATCCGGCACTGCTGGAGGACCTTGTTGGCCTTGACGCGCCCGTACTTCGGCACCGCGAGGAGCATGTCGAAGACCTTGGCCGTCTCGAGGTAGCCGGGAGGATTCAGGAGGAGCGTGTGGATCGACACCCGAGCAGCCTTCAGATCCCGCTTGAGCTGCGCCCGCTGCGTGCGGATCTCGTTCGCGCGCTGCAGCGCGTCCATACGCTGGAGGAGAGATCGCTCAGGTGCCGCCGAGTGCTTCGTCGTCGCTGAGTTCGCGGCCGGCGGCATCGAGAGTGCGAGTCTACACAGCAGAATCCGCCAGACAAGCGCGGATCCGCGAATTCGCCTGGACCTCCACCTCAGCTGGAGGGCTGTTCAGCCTGGTTGACGGTCCGTGGGCAATTTCCAGGCCTTTTCACGGTCAGGAATCCGGTGTATGTACCGCCATCGACCGGGACACCCCGCTCTTTGCGAGGAAATCGTGCAACTCCCGTCTGATCCGGGTCGCCGCGGCCGGATCGCGGAAGCTCTCCGTGCCCACCGCGACCGCCGTTGCCCCGGCCGAGAGGAACTGCGCCGCGTGCGCCCCGGTCTGGATCCCGCCCATCCCGACGACCGGAACGGCGACGCGCGCGGCGACCGCCCGGACCTGTGCGAGCGCGACCGCGCGGACCGCCGGGCCCGAGAGGCCGCCCGCACCGGCGCCGAGCCAGGGCGACGCGGGCCGGCGCGGGTGCGGCGCGTACGCGCGCAGCGTGTTGATGAGCGAGACCGCGTCGGCGCCGGCGTCCTCGGCGGCCTGCGCCGTGCGGGCGACGTCGGCGGTGTTCGGCGTGAGCTTCACGACGAGCGGTCGGCGGGTCCGCGGACGGACGGCGCGCAGGACGGCCGCGAGCTCGTCGGGATCGCTGCCGATGTCGAGGCCGGTTCGCACGTTCGGGCACGAGACGTTGAGCTCGATCGCGGCGACGTCGTCGCGATCGTCGAGCGCCTCGACGAGCGCCACGAGCTCGGCGGCCGTCGAGCCCATGACGTTCGTGACGAGCGGCACGGGCAGGGCCGCGAGCTGCGGCAGATCCTCCTCCACGTAGCCGCGCAGCCCCTTGTTCGGCAGCCCGATCGAGTTGACGAGGCCGGCGGGCGTCTCGTACAGGCGCGGCGGCGGATTGCCGGCGCGCGGCTCGAGCGTGATCGTCTTCGACACGAACGCGCTGAACGGGAACGCGTCGAGGAGCGCGTCGCCGAACGCGCGGCGGGCGGCGATCGCGTCGTAGGTCCCCGAGCCGTTGAGGATCGGGTGCTCGAGCGCCAGGCCGCAGAGGTCGATCACGCCGCGGGGACCTCCGCGAGCGCGGCGGCGTCGAGCACGGGGCCGTCGACGCACGTGCGCGCGTAGCCGCCGCCCGCCAGCGGGACGACGCAGCCGAAGCACGCGCCGAAGCCGCAAGCCATGCCTGCCTCGAGCGCGAGCTGGGCGGGGACCGCGCGGCGCGCGGCGAGCGCGCGGACGGCCTCGAGCATGGCCGGGGGCCCGCACGCGTAGATCGCCGCGTCCGGGTCGGCGTCGAGCTCGCTCTCGAGCAGCTCGGTGACGAGGCCGTGGTGGCCGGTCGAGCCGTCGTCGGTCGCCACGCGCGGGTTCGCCAGCAGCACACCCGCGCGCGCGTGCGCGCCGTCGCGGAAGCCGATGAGCGCGGCCGCCGGGCGCCCGGCCGCGAGCAGCGCGTCCTGCCAGATGGCGAGCGGCGCGATTCCGGCGCCGCCGCCGCACAGCAGCGCGCGCCGTCCCTCGTCCGGAGGGTCGAACCCGAGGCCGAGCGGGCCGACGACGTGGAGCCCGTCGCCGGGACCGAGCTCGCACAGCCGCGCGGTTCCCGGTCCGACGACCTCGAGCAGGAACTCGAGGCCGGCGGGGCCCGCGCGCATGACCGAGAAGGCGCGAGGGAGGAACGGGCGCTCGTCGTCCCCCCCGCCCCAGCGCTGCGCCGCGGCGAGCATGTAGAACTGGCCGGGCTCGGGCGCAGGCCCGTCGGGGTCGGGCGCGGTGAGCGCGACGTAGGGGCCGAGCGCGCGGCGCTGGGCGACGGCGAGCGTCCGGCGGCCGAAGGGGGCGACGCTCACCGCGGCGCCTCAGCGGCAGCGCGGCCGCCGTGGAGCTCCTGCAGCGAGAGCACGTCGGGCGCGCCGTGGCGCCCGGCGGCGATCGCGCGCGCGGCCGCGAGCCCGCCCGAGAGCGTCGTCAGGCACGGGATCCCGCGGGCGACGGCGGCGCGGCGGATCTCCCAGCCGTCCGAGCGCGCCCCCGAGCCCGTCGGCGTGTTGACCACGAGGTCGATGTCGCCGCCCTCGATGCGGTCGACGACGTGCGGCGAGCCCTCGCCGATCTTGTTCAGGCGCTCGGCTGGGATGCCCATTCGCTCGATCGCCTCCGCCGTGCCCCGCGTGGCGACGATCCGGAACCCGAGGTCGTGGAGCGTCTGGGCGATCGCGACCGCCCCCGGCTTGTCGGTGTCGGTCACGGTGACGAACGCCGTGCCGCCCGTCGGCAGCGACGCGCCCGCAGCCGCCTGCGCCTTGGCGAACGCGGTCGGGAAGTCGCGCGCGACGCCCATGACCTCGCCCGTCGAGCGCATCTCGGGGCCGAGCACGGCGTCCGAGCCCTCGAAGCGGTCGAAGGGCAGCACCGCCTCCTTGACCGAGACGTGGTCGGGCGCGGCCGCGTCCGAGGGCAGGTCGAGGTCGGCGATGCGCTCGCCGAGCATGATCTGGCACGCCAGCTTCGCGAGCGGCACGCCGACGGCCTTCGAGACGAACGGGACCGTCCGCGACGCCCGCGGGTTGGCCTCGATGACGTAGAGCCGCCCGGCGTGCACCGCGAACTGGACGTTGAGCAGGCCGACGACGCCGAGGCCGAGCGCGATCCCGCGCGTCTGGGCGCGGATCGTCTCGAGCATCTCGTGCCCGAGCGAGTGCGGGGGGAGCACGCACGCCGAGTCGCCGGAGTGGATGCCGGCCTCCTCGACGTGCTGCATCACGCCGCCGATCCAGACCTCCTCGCCGTCGCAGAGCGCGTCGACGTCGACCTCGATCGCGTTCTCGAGGAAGCGGTCGAGGAAGATCGCGCGGCCGTCGCGCGCCGTGCGCTGCAGGTAGTCCTCCAGGCCCTCGCGCGAGTAGACGATCTCCATCGCCCGGCCGCCGAGCACGTAGGAGGGGCGCACGAGCAGCGGGAAGCCGACTCCGTCCGCGCGGTCGAGCGCCTCCTTGACCGAGTGGGCGGTCGCGTACGGCGGGGCCTCGAAGCCGAGGCGCTCGAGCAGCGCCCCGAAGCGCCCGCGGTCCTCGGCGACGTCGATGGCCTCGACGCTGGTCCCCAGCAGCGGGACCCCGGCCGCCTGCAGGCCGGCAGCGAGCCTGAGCGGCGTCTGCCCGCCGAACTGGACGATGACCCCCTCGGGCCGCTCGATCCCGACGACGCCGAGCACGTCGTCGAGCGTCAGCGGCTCGAAGTAGAGGCGATCGGACGTGTCGTAGTCGGTCGAGACGGTCTCCGGGTTGCAGTTGACCATGACCGCGTCGCGGCCCGAGGAGCGCACGGTCATGGCCGCGTGCACGCAGCAGTAGTCGAACTCGATGCCCTGCCCGATGCGGTTCGGGCCGGCGCCGAGGATGACGACGCTCGCGCGCTCGCCGCTCTGCACCTCGTGCGCGGCGCGGCGCTCCCAGCCCGAGTAGAAGTACGGCGTGCGCGCTGGGAACCCGGCCGCGCACGTGTCGACGGCCTTGAACGAGCGCTCTCCGCTGAACGGCGCCTCGGGATCGAGCGCGAGCGCGCGCAGCTCGCGCAGGAACCAGGGGTCGACCGCGGTGCGCTCGCGGACGGCCTCGAGCGACGCGCCCTGGCGGAAGGCCTCGAGCATGACGTCGTAGCGGTCCGAGGCCGGGCGCTCGAGCGCGGCGAGCAACGCGGCGGAGTCGAGCGCGTCGAAGCGCGGCGCCACGTCGAGCTCGCGCGAGCGCAGGCACTTCGCGAAGGCCTGCCCGAACGTGCGCCCGATCGCCATCGCCTCGCCCACCGACTTCATGTGCGTGCTCAGGTCCGAGCCGACGCCCGGGAACTTCTCGAACGCGAAGCGCGGCCATTTCACGACGACGTAGTCGATCGTCGGCTCGAACGAGGCCGGGGTGCGGCGGGTGATGTCGTTGGGGATCTCGTCCAGCCGGTAGCCGACCGCCAGGCGCGCGGCGATCTTGGCGATCGGGAAGCCCGTGGCCTTGGACGCGAGCGCGGACGAGCGCGACACGCGCGGGTTCATCTCGATCACGACGATCTCGTCGGTCTCGGGGTTGACCGCGAACTGGATGTTCGAGCCGCCGGTCTCGACGCCCACCGCCCGGATGACGCCGAGCGCCTGGTCGCGCAGCTTCTGATACTGGCGATCGGTCAGCGTCTGCTGCGGAGCCACCGTGACCGAGTCGCCGGTATGGACGCCCATCGGGTCGACGTTCTCGAT
>DATNGY010000129.1:0-7791 GCA_035605735.1 Solirubrobacteraceae bacterium | reverse complement strand
GGCCGGGCGGGACGCTCGTGGTCGGCGCCGGCCTGCATCCCGACGCGCTCGCGGTCGCCCGGCGCACGTGCGCCGAGCGGGGCGCGCGCCTCGAGCACGCCCCCGCCGACCCGGGCGTGCCGGTGCTCGCGCGCGGCGCCTACCAGCGGCGCAACTTCGCGCTCGCGCAGGCGGCGTCGGCGGCCTACCTCGGCGAGCTCGACCGCGAGGCCGTTCGCGCCGCCGCGGCCTCGACGCTCGTGCCCGGGCGCTTCGAGGTCGTCGACTCCGCGCCGGACACCGTCCTCGACGGGGCGCACAACCCCGACGGCGTGGCCGCGCTCGTCGAGAGCCTGCGGGGCTTCCTCGACGGCCGCCGGCTCGTCGCCGTCGTGTCGATCCTCGACGACAAGGACGCCGCCGGGATGCTGCGCGAGCTGCTCCCGCTGTGCCGGGAGGTCGTCTGCACGCGCAGCTCGAACCCGCGGGCGCTGCCCGCTGCGACGCTCGAGTCGCTGTGCCGCCAGCTCGGCGGACCACCGGCGCGCGTCGTCGGCGAGCCGCGGGCCGCGCTGGCCGCCGCGTGCGCCGCCGCCGGGCCGGGCGGGGTCGCGCTCGCCACGGGCTCGATCTACCTCGTCGCCGACCTCCTGCGCCCGAGCCACGCCGTGCGGAGCTCCTCGCTGTGAACGAGGACGGGCCGTCTGTCGTGACGATGATCGCGCTGGTGGCGCTCATCGTCGCTCTCGTGATCCTGGTCTTCTTCGCCCTGGGTTACGGGTTCGGCCGACTGTTCCTCTAGCGTGTGGCGACCAACATGACGTCCCTCGCCATCTTCGGGATCACCAACGACACGCTCGACACGGTGGTCAAGCTGCTGCTGCTCGTGCTCGTGGTGGTCTGGCTCGCGCTGGTCTTCTACACGTACGCCGACGCGCGCCGCCGCATCGCCGACCCGATGCTCGTCGCCTGCGCGACCGCCGCGGCGCTGTTCCCGTTCGTGGGGACGATCGTCTACGTGATCGTGCGCCCGCCCGAGTACCTCGACGACGTGCGCGAGCGCGAGCTCGAGATGCAGGCCGCGGAGGCGCGCCTGCACGAGCTCGGCTACATGCTCTGCCCGCACTGCGGCACGGAGGTCGAGAAGGACTTCCTGCGCTGCCCCTCGTGCCTGCGCAAGCTCAAGGACCCGTGCATGAGCTGCGGTCGCCCGCTCGACCCGAGCTGGAACATCTGCCCGTACTGCGAGGCCGAGATCCCCGGCGCGACGCCGACGGCCCGGCGCCGGCGGCGGCGGGAGGCCGAGCGCGACCGCGACCGCGACCACGACCGGGAGCGGGACCGCGGCCGCGAGCTGGACCGCGAGCGCGAGCCCGAGCGCACCGCCTCCTTCGAATCGCTCGAGTCGCCGCCCTCCTAGATGGGGCGCACGCTCATCCTGGTCAAGCCGGACGCGTTCGCGCGCGGCCTGGCGGGCGAGATCATCGCGCGCTTCGAGCGCAAGGGGCTGCGGATCGTCGCGCTGCGGCACATGACCGTCGAGCGTGAGCTCGCCGGGCGCCACTACGCCGAGCACGAGGGCAAGCCGTTCTACGGCGAACTCGTCGACTTCATCACCTCGGGGCCGCTCGTCGCCCTGGTCCTCGAGGGTGACGAGGCCGTCACGGCCGCGCGCCAGGTCATCGGGGCGACGAACCCGCTCGAGGCGGCACCGGGCTCGATCCGCGGCGACTTCGCGATCGCGGTGGGCCAGAACATGGTCCACGGCTCGGACTCCCCCGAGTCCGCGGAGCGCGAGGCGGCGCTGTTCTTCCCCGAGCTGGCCTGACGCTGGTCCTCGCCAGCCGCTCGCCCCAGCGCAGGGCCATCCTCGAGCAGCTCGCCGTGCCGTTCGTGGCGCGCCCGGCCGACGTCGCCGAGCGCGTCACCGGCGAGCCGCACGCCGTGGCCGCAGCCAACGCGCGGGCGAAGGCGCTCGCGGCCCGCGCGGCCGGCGGCGAGGTCGTCCTCGGCGTCGACACGATCGTGACGGTCGACGGCGAGATCTTCGGCAAGCCCGAGGGGCCGGACGCCGCGCGGGCGGTCCTGGCGCGGCTCGGCGGGCGCACGCACGAGGTCGTCGGCGGCGTCGCGCTCGCGCGCTCCGGCGGCGCCGTCGAGGTCGCGACCGCGGCGACCGAGGTGACGTTCCGGGCGCTCGGCGACGCGCTGCTCGACTGGTACGTGGCCACCGGCGAATGGCGCGAGCGGGCCGGCGGCTACGCGATCCAGGGGCGCGGCGCCGCCCTCGTCCGGCGCGTCGAGGGCGACTACCTCAACGTCGTCGGGCTCCCCGTGGCCACGCTCCTGGACCTCTGGCCCGGGCTCCTGAACGACACCTGATTGCAGGCCCCGTTGCAGGCGGTTAAGCCGCATTGGGACGCGCGGCCGGGGCCCGGGGGTCCGCTAGACTGGCGCGCACGCGGCCGCCGCGCACCGCTTGCCCCGGACGCGTCCCCCAGGGAACCGCGCGGCGGATCCTCGCTTCCTCATGGGCTTCTTCTCGTACCTCACCGGCTTCGGTGGCCGCGACATGGCGGTCGACCTCGGGACGGCCAACACGCTGGTCTACGTGCGCGGGCGCGGGATCGTCCTCTCGGAGCCGAGCGTGGTCGCCATCGACTCGCGCACCGGCGAGGTGCACGCGGTCGGCATCGAGGCCAAGCGCATGCTCGGCCGCACGCCCGGGACGATCCAGGCCATCCGGCCGCTGAAGGACGGCGTCATCGCCGACTTCGACGTCACCGAGGAGATGCTGCGCCACTTCATCCAGAAGGTGCACCAGAACCGCTGGGCGCACCCGCGCGTCGTCGTCTGCGTCCCCTCGGGCGTGACCGGCGTCGAGAAGCGCGCGGTCGAGGAGGCGTGCCTGAGCGCCGGCGCGCGCCAGGCCTACCTGATCGAGGAGCCGATGGCAGCGGCGATCGGCGCGGGCCTGCCCGTCGGCGAGCCCACGGGCTCGATGGTGGTGGACGTCGGCGGAGGCACGAGCGAGGTCGCGGTGATCTCGCTCGGCGGGATCGTCGTCTCGCAGTCGATCCGCGTCGGCGGCGACGAGCTCGACGAGGCGATCATCAACTACGCCAAGCGGGAGTACAAGCTGCTCATCGGCCAGCAGACGGCCGAGGAGGTCAAGCTCGAGATCGGCTCGGCGTACCCGATGGAGGAGGAGGTGCAGGCCGAGATCCGCGGGCGCGACATGGTCTCGGGCCTGCCGAAGACGGTCGTCCTCACCTCCGAGGAGATCCGCCAGGCGCTCGAGGAGCCGCTGTCGCAGATCATCGACGCGGTCAAGGAGACGCTGGACCGGACCCCGCCCGAGCTCGCGTCCGACATCATGGACCGCGGCATCATGCTCGCGGGCGGCGGCTCGCTCCTGCAGGGCCTCGACGAGCGCCTGCGCGAGGAGACCCAGATGCCCGCGCACCTGGCGGAGTCGCCGCTGACGTGCGTGGCGGTGGGCTCGGGCCGCTCGCTGGAGGAATTCGAGGTCATCCACCGCACCAACAAGAATTCCCGCAACCGCCGCCGTGGCGCGCGCGTCTAAGCGCGAAGCGGCGTAACCCGATGAAGCTTCCGGAGAACCTCTCCACGTGTACGACAAGACGGTCCGCCGGCGTCGAGCAGTCCTCGGGCTGCTCGTCGCCAGCTCCCTGATCCTCCTCACCGCCTACTTCGGCGAGTCCGCCGGCGGCGGGCTGCATTCCATCCAGCGCGGCGCGCTGGAGGTCGTCTCCCCGATCCAGGAGGGGGCGAGCCGCGCGCTGAAGCCGGTGCGCGACCTCTTGGGCTGGACCGGCGACACGTTCCACGCCAAGGGCGAGGTCAAGGATCTGCGCAAGGAGCGCGACGCGCTGCGCGCCCAGGCCGTCGCCAACGCCGCCGCCGCCCGCGAGAACGCGCAGCTGCGCGGCCTGCTCGGCCTCGGCAAGGACGTCGGGCTCGCCGCGGACCGCCCGGTGACCGCGCGCGTCATCGGCCAGGACCCGAGCCTCTGGTACAGCCAGATCCAGATCAACGCGGGCTCCGGCGACGGCGTGCGCGCCGACCAGCCGGTCGTCGGCGGCGAGGGCCTCGTCGGCGTCGTCTCGTTCGCGGCGCCCGGCTACAGCGTCGTGCGCCTGATCACCGACCACACGACGAGCGTGCCCGCCCGCGTCAACGAGACCGGCGTAGCGGGCGTGGTGCAGCCTGAGGCGGGGAGCCCGACCGACCTCGTCCTCAACTTCACCTCGAGCAAGGACCGCGTCGACCGCGGCCAGACGATCGTCACCGCGGGCACCACCTCGAAGGTCCGCAAGCTCGCCTCGATCTTCCCGCCGAACGTGCCGATCGGGCGCGTCACGCGCATCGACAACCCCGGCACCGACGACCAGCAGGTCCACCTCACCCCGTTCGTCGACCTGCGCCGGCTCGAGATCGTGCAGGTCCTGACCAAGCCCGACACGCGGCCGTGAGCCCGAACTGGCCACAGCTCGTCGTGCGCCTCGCCCTGCTCGGGATCGCGACCGTGATCCTGCAGGTCTCGGCGGTCTCGCAGGTCGAGCTCTTCGGCACGAACGCGGACCTCGCGCCGCTCGTCATCGCCTTCGTCGGCCTGCTCGCGGGCTCGCTGCCCGGCGCGTGCTTCGGCTTCGCCGTCGGGCTCTTCCTCGACCTCGCGCTCGTCCAGACGGTCGGGCTCTCGTCGCTGCTCTACGTCGCCGTCGGCTACTGGAGCGGGCGCTGGCGCGAGCTGCGCGACCCGCAGGGCGCGCTCGTCCCGCTCGCCGTCGGCGCGGTCGCCACCGCGGTGGCGACGATCGGCTACTCGCTCATGCAGTTCCTGCTCGGGATCGACGCGCCGGTCTCGTTCCTGCTCGCGCGCGAGATCCTCGCCACGATCGTCCTCAACGCCGTCCTCGCGCTGCCCGTCTGCGCGCTCGTGCGGCGCGTGCTCGAGCGCGCCCTGCCCGAGGATCCGCGCCGGCGCCGGCGCCGGGCGTACACGACCGGCGGCCTGTCGCCGCTGCATCGCGCATGATCGACCCCGTCGAGGAGCGCCGGCCGCCGCTGAGCCCGCAGCTCGCGCTGCGCGTCGCCATGCTCGGCGGCGTCGCCTTCGTGCTCTTCGCGATCATCTTCTTCCGCCTCTGGTACCTGCAGGTGCTCTCGGGCGACCAGTACCTCACGCAGGCGCGCGACAACCGCGTGCGGTCCGTGCGGGTCGTCGCTCCGCGCGGGAACGTCGTCGACCGCAGCGGCCACACGCTCGTCGAGAACCGCGTGGCCACGGTCGTCATGCTCGATCCCGAGGCGCTGCCGGCCTCCGAGCGCCTCGCGGCCGCGCGCTGGTTCGACGCGTCGAAGGCGCGCCTGGCCCGGAGCAGGGCCCGGCGTGGGCCGCCCGTCGCGATCCCGCCGATCGCCACCCCGCGTCTGCGCGAGCGCTTCCGCGCGCTCGGCGCGATCATCGGCATTCGCCCGCGCGAGATCCAGGACCGCGTCATCCACGCGCTCGGGCTCGTGCCGTACTCGGCCGTGACGATCAAGGTCGACGTGCCCGACGCCGTTCGCAACGTCCTGCTCGAGCGCCCCGACCGCTTCCCCGGCGTCGACGTCGAGAAGCGCTACCTGCGCCGCTACCCGCACGGTGACGTCGCCGCCCAGCTGCTGGGGACGATCGGCGAGATCAGCCCATCCGAGCTGCACGTCGAGCGCTTCAAGGGCGTCAAGGCGGGCACCGTCGTCGGCAAGGAGGGCGTCGAGCGCGCGTACGACCGCTATCTGCGTGGCATCGACGGCGCGACGCGCATCACCGTCGACGCGCTCGGGCGCCCGAAGGGCGAGGCCGTCGGGCGCGACCCCGTGCCGGGCCGCTCGCTGCGCACGTCGCTCGACCTCGGCCTGCAGGACACGGGCCAGAAGTACCTGAGCCAGGTCATCGCGCAGGGTCCGGGCAGCGCCGGGGCGTTCGTCGCGCTCGACCCGCGCAGCGGCGAGGTGCTGGCCATGGGCTCGGAGCCCACGTTCGACCCGGGCGTGCTCTCCAAGCCGATCACCAACAAGCGCTACTCCGAGCTCTTCGGCAGCGTCGCCGGCTCGCCGCGCTTCAACCGCGCGATCGGCGGCTCGTATCCCACGGGCTCGACGTTCAAGCCGATCACCGCGCTCGCCGGGCTCTCGACCGGGCTCATCACGCCCTCCGACGTCGTCGACGACACGGGCTGCATCACGATCGGGGCCGACCACGAGCAGCGGTGCAACGCGGGCAAGGCCGCGCTCGGCCCCGTCGACCTGCGCTCCGCGCTCTCGCGCTCCTCGGACGTCTACTTCTACCTCCTCGGCTCGCGCCTGAACGGCGAGCCCAACCAGCCGCTGCAGCGCTGGGCCCGCCGCCTCGGGCTCGGGCACCGCACGGGCGTCGACGTGCCGGGGGAGTTCGGCGGGCTCATCCCCGATCGGGCGTGGCGGACCGAGGTCAACCGCCAGGAGGAGCTCTGGGAGAAGAAGACCGGCAAGCCCTGCTGCCTGTACTCCGACAAGCGCCCATGGACCGTCGGCGACGAGTTCGGCCTGGCGATCGGCCAGGGCGACCTGCAGGCCACGCCGCTGCAGATGGCGGTCGCGTACGGCGCGGTGGCCAACGGCGGCGAGGTCGTGCGCCCGCACCTCGGGGTCGCCGTCGAGGACGCCAACGGCCGCGAGTTGCAGCGCATCGAGCCGGGCGCGCCACGCAAGATCAACTTCGACCCCGTCGCGCTGCAGGCCATCCGCGACGGCCTGCACAACGCCACCATCGACGGGACCTCCGCCGACGTCTTCAAGGGATGGGACCAGAAGCGCTATCCGGTCTACGGCAAGACGGGCACGGCCCAGCGCAACAGCCGCCCCAACGACCAGTCCTGGTACGTCGCGTTCGTGCCCGACCCCAAGCGCCCGATCGTCGTCGCGGTCACGGTCGAGGACGGCGGCTTCGGCGCCGAGGCCGCTGCGCCGGTGGCGCGCACGATCCTCGCGAAGTGGTACGGCCAGCCGACGGACTTCGTGTCCGGGAGCTCGAGGACCTACTGAGCATGCCTCCGCCCGCGGTCACGGTCCCCATCACCGACGCCGACGACGAGCCCGTGGCGGCGCCGCCCGCCCGCGGCCTGCGCCTGCCGTTCGACCCGCTGCTCGCGCTGGCCGTGCTCGGGCTGTGCGCGAGCTCGCTCGTGACGATCGCGTACGCCACGAGCGACGACGTCGCCGGCGACCCGCAGTACTACCTCAAGCGCCAGGCGATCTTCTTCGCAGTCGGGGCGCTGCTGGCCGCCGCCCTCTCGCGCCTCGACGTCTCGCGCCTGCGCGAGGCGAAGTACGTGCTCTACGCGCTGCTCATCGGATCGATCCTCGCCGTCTCCGCGCTGGGCTCCGTCGCGCGCGGATCGCGGCGCTCGATCGACCTCGCGTTCTTCTCCTTCCAGGCCTCCGAGCTCGGCAAGGTGCTGCTCGTCGTCGCGCTCGCGGGGTTCGTCGTCGACCGCTCGCGGCGCCTGCAGGAGCGCGAGACGACGGCGCGGATCATGCTCCTCACGCTCGTCCCGGCCGCGCTCGTCATCGTCCAGCCCGACCTCGGCTCGGGCCTCGTGTACATCGTCATCGGCCTCGCGCTGCTCTTCGTCGCGGGCGTGGGCTGGCGCCACTTCGCCTCGCTCTTCGTGCTCGGCGCGGTCGCGCTCACGCTGACCCTCGTCGTCGCCCCGAAGATGGGGGTCGAGGTCCTCCACGGCTACCAGAAGGCTCGCCTGACCG
>DATNGY010000128.1:0-3616 GCA_035605735.1 Solirubrobacteraceae bacterium | reverse complement strand
GACATGCGCCGGCGCTGAGGCGCTGCTGGTAGAACCGCGCGGTGCACGCGCTGCTCGGGCTCGCGCTGGCGGCCACCACGGTCATGGGTCATTCGGTCGAGCACCGCCCGATCGTGATGAAGCGCGTCGGCGACCCGGCGGCGCCTCGCAAGGTGCTGCTCGTCGGCTGCGTCCACGGCGACGAGCGCGCGGGACGCCGGCTCGTTGGGCTGCTCGCGCGCGTGACGCCGCCGGCGGGCTCCCAGCTCCTGCTCGTGCGCGACCTCAACCCGGACGGGTCCGCCCGCAGGACGCGGACCAACGCCCGTGGCGTCGACCTCAACCGCAACTCGTCCACGGGCTGGGCGGGAGCGGGTCGGCGGCCGTGGTCCGAGCCCGAGGCGCGCGCCCTTCGCGACGTCGTGCTCCGCGAGCGCCCGGCGGTGACGATCTTCTACCACCAGCCGCTCGCCGTCGTGGACGTCCCCTCGGTGGGGTCGGCGCGGCTGAGCCGGCGCTACGCGCGCGTAGCCCGGCTGCCCGTGCGCCGGCTGCCGACGTACCCGGGGAGCCTCTCGCGCTGGGAGAACGCCCGCGTGCGCCGCGGGAGCGCGTTCGTCGTCGAGCTGCCGCGCGGGCCGATGAGCGACGTCGCGGTCCTGCGCCACGCGGCGGCGGTCTTCGCGCTCGCCGGCGCGCCCTAGCCGGGTCCGTCCGGCCCGTGCGCTCTCCTAGGCAGCGCGGACCGGACGATGGGAGGACGGCATGGACACCGCCGCGGTGCTTGACGAGGGCTGGGCGATTCTCGCGCAGCCGCCGGGGCGCCGCGACCTCGGCTGCCCCGAGCTGTGGGCACGCTCGCTGGCGCGCTCGCGGCGGCGGCGCGCCGCGGCCGAGCGGCGCGGGTCGAGCCTGCCCGTGGGCGCCGTCTCGACCGCGCTGCTCGTCGCGACGGTCACCGGTCCGGCGGGCGGGGCGGCCCTCGCCCAGAGCATCGCGACCGCGAGCAGCGTGCAGACCACGTTCCTGCAGGTCGGCAGTCGCGGCGCGTCGGTGGCCGCCGCCCAGCGCGCGCTGGGCATCCCGGCCGACGGCATCTTCGGCCCGCAGACGCGCGCCGCCGTGCTCGCCTTCCAGCGCGCCCACGGGCTCGAGGTCGACGGCGTGATCGGGCCGATGACGCGCGCCGCCCTCGGCGGCGGCGCCGGCGGATCCGCGACCACCGCCGCGCTCCAGCGCGCGCTCGGCGTCGCGGCCGACGGCGAGTACGGGCCGATCACGCGCGCGGCGGTGCGCCGCTTCCAGATCGCCCACGGGCTCGAGGTCGACGGCATCGCCGGGCCGCAGACGCTCGGCGCCCTCGGCCTGCCGACCTCGCCGACGCTGGGCGCGGGCGCCGGGGCGCCGTTCGGGGGCGCGGGCACGGTCGTCGCCGCGGCGCGCGCCAAGCTCGGGCTCCCGTACCTGTATGGCGGCAACGGGCCGCGGCGCTACGACTGCTCGGGCCTGACCGTCTACGCGATGGCCCAGGCCGGGATCGCGCTGCCGCGCACGAGCTACATGCAGTACACCGTCGGCCGCCCCGTCGAGCGCGCGTTCGTGCGGGCGGGCGACCTCGTCTTCTTCAACACCGACGGCACCGGCGCGTCGCACGTGGGCATCGCCACGAGCAACACGACGTTCATCTCCGCGACGCTCCACGGCGTGCGCGAGACGAGCACCTTCGGCCCGTACTGGGGCGCGCGGTACATCGGCGCCCGGCGGATGGGCTAGCCGGCGCGCTACAGGATGTCCGCCAGCGACGCGGCCGCGGCCTCGATCTCCGCGAGCGTCGTCGCCTCGAGCACGCGCTGGAGGTCCAGCATCCGCGCCCCGAACGGGCCGAGCTCGTCGCGGCCGACGATCGCGCTGCACGCGACGCCCGCCTGGCGGGCGCGCACGGCGACCTCGCCGGCGACCTTGCCCTGGAGGGTCTGGTCGTCGATCCGGCCCTCGCCGACGATGACCGCGCGCGCGCGACGCATCCGCGCGTCGAAGTCCAGCGCGTCGAGCACGAAGCCGGCGCCCGGCTCGAGCACGGCGCCGAACCGCGCCCACAGCCCGCCCGAGAGCCCGCCGGCGCAGCCGGTCATGGGAACGCCGCGCGGATCCCGTGGAAAGCTGGCCGCGAGCTCCTCGAGGCGCGCGCGCAGGCGGCGCACCGCGCCGGCGTCGGCGCCCTTCTGCGGCCCGAAGACCTCGGGCGCGCGCTCGAACGGCGTGCGGACGTCGCAGAGCATGACCAGGCGCGCGCCGCCCAGGCCGCCGGCGTCCTCGATGGCCGCGATCGCGCCGGCGGCGCCGTCGGTCGTCGCGCTGCCGCCGCAGGCCACGAGCACGACCTCGGCACCGGCCTCGACGGCCGCCGCGACGAGCTCGCCCGTGCCGTAGGTGGAGGCGGCCTCGGCGTCGCGCTCGTCCTCGGCGACGAGCCCGAGCCCGCTCGCCTGCGCCATGTCGAGGACGGCCGTCCCGCCGTCATCCAGCAGGGCGAAGCCGGCCTGCACCTCGCGCCCGAGGGGGTCGTGCACGGTCGCCGCCGCGGTCTCGCCACCGAGCGCCGTGAGCAGCGCCTCCATCGTGCCCTCGCCGCCGTCGGCGACCGGACAGAGGTCGGGGGGCTCGAACCCCGCGGCCTCGAGGCCGCGGCCGATGGCCGCCGCGACCTCGGGAGCGCGGAACGTGCCCTTGAAGCTGTCCGGGGCGACGAGCACGGGGGCGGCCATGGTCGCTAGGAGTCCGGCAGGCTGAAGCGGAACGCGCTGCCGCCGCCGGCGGCGGGCTCGACCCAGATGCGACCGCCGTGGCGCTCGACGACCTTGCGGCAGACGGCGAGGCCGAGCCCGGTGCCCTCGATCGCCTCGTCGGCGTTGGCGCGGGCGAAGAGGTCGAAGATGCGCTCGCGCGCCGGCCCGGGCACACCCGGCCCGTTGTCGCGCACGGTGACGACCCATGCCCCGTCCTCGCGCGCGGCGTCGAGCGCGACGACCGGGGCCCGCCCCGCGGCGCGGAACTTCAGCGCGTTCCCGACGAGGTTCTGGAGCACGCGGGCGAGCTCGGCCGGCTCGCCGCCGACCGTGGGCAGCGGGCCGAGCTCGATGCGCGCGCCGACCTCGTCGATGTGCGCGCCGAGCGCCACGAGCACCTCGCGTGCGACCGCTTCGAGGTCGACGCGCTCGCGCGCGGGCTCGCCGCCGCCGATGCGCGCGAGGTCGCGCAGGCCGTCGACGAGCCGCAACCCGTGGGTCGCGGCCTCGTCGATGCGCGCGACGATCTCCGCGTCGCGGCCCGAGGCCTCGCGCGCGAGCAGCGTGGCGAGCTGCCCGACGGCCAGCAGCGGCTCGCGCAGGTCGTGGGCGGCGACGTCGGCGAAGCGCTCGAGCTCCGCGTGCGAGCGGCGCAGCTCGGCCTCCGCGCGCTTGCGCTCGGTCATGTCGCGCACGACGGCCGAGACGCCGACGACCCGGCCGCTGCGGTCGCGGATCGGCGAGGCCGTGACGGCGACATCGACGAGGCTCGCGTCGGCGCGGACCCAGACGACCTCTGCGCGCTCGATCGACCGCCCGGAGAGCACGTGCAGGAAGCGCCGCTCGTGGTC